>NZ_JBSFRK010000051.1:0-56317 GCF_053589195.1 Streptomyces sp. NPDC003379
ACGATCATGGACCCCGTCTACGGCTACCAGGTCACCAACGTCGAAGCCTCCATGTCCTCCCCCTCCTCCCTCCTGCACTGGACCCGCAGGATGATCGAGATCCGCAAACAGAACCCCGCCTTCGGCCTCGGCACCTACACCGAACTCCCCTCTTCCAACCCCGCCGTCCTCGCCTTCCTCCGGGAAGCACCCCCGACGGAGAAGGACGCCGACGACGACCTCGTGCTGTGCGTGCACAACTTCTCGCGTTTCGCGCAGCCCACCGAACTCGATCTACAAGCCTTCAACGGACGCCATCCCGTGGAGCTGATCGGCGGGGTGCGTTTCCCGGCCATCGGCGAACTGCCCTACCTCCTCACCCTGGCGGGGCATGGCTTCTACTGGTTCCGGCTGCGCGAGGAACCGTCGTAGGATCCAGCCGCGCGACGCCCTCACGGGGCGGTTTCCGCCGCCCCGCCCTGGGCACTCCTACGCACAGCCGGCACTCCCGCACTCTGCCTTGTCCGCCCCGCGGAAAGGACGCGACGCCATGTCGGAAGCCGCCACCCGCCCCACCGCGCACGCCACGGCGCTGCTCGCCTCGCTGGACCCGCTGCTGCGCGAGTGGCTGCCCCGGCAGCGGTGGTTCGCCGGGAAGGGCCGCCCGATCGGCGCCTTCGAACCGGTGGCGGTTACCGAACTCCTGCCGCGCAGCTCCCCGGCGGGCCTGCTCCACCTGCTGCTGCGGGTCCGCCAGCCGATCGTCCCCGCGCAGGACGCCCCCCTGGGCGGCGCGGCGGCCGAACGGCCCGCCGACTGCTACCAGTTGCTGATCGGCGTACGCCGCACCCTCCCGCCGCAGCTGGCGCCCGCCCTCATCGGGCACGTCACCGAGGGCCCACTCGCCGGTCAGACGGTGTACGAGGCGCTGCACGACCCACGGCTCTCCGCGCTGCTCCTGGAGCGGCTGCGGATGCCGGGCCGGCACGGCCCACTCCGCTTCGAACGCGACATGAGCACGGGCATCCCCTCGGGCCTCGCCCCGCGCCTGCTGGCCTCCGAGCAGTCCAACTCCTCCGTCATATTCGGAGATACGTTCATCCTGAAGCTCTTCCGCCGCGTCGTGCCCGGCGTCAACCCCGACCTGGAACTCCCGCTCCAGCTCGCCCGGCAGGGCTGCGCACGCGTACCCGCCCCCGCCGCGTGGTTCCTCGCCGACCTGGCGTCCGGCGCGGCCACGGCGGACGAAGCCTGCGGTCTCGGCGTGCTCCAGCCCTATCTGGCCGCCGCGGAGGACGGCTGGGAGCTCGCCCTGCGCATGATCGACAAGGGCGAGTCCTTCACCGGCGAGGCGCGGGCGCTCGGCCGCGCCACGGCCGAGGTGCACGCGGCGCTCGCCGCCGCGCTGCCGACCGTCACCCTCGGCCGGGCCCAGGTCGAACTCATCGCCGACGGCATGGCCCAGCGCCTCGCGGCGGCGGCGCAGGCCGTCCCCGCGCTGCGGCCGTACGCCCCGGGGCTGCTCACCGCGTTCGAGGCGCTGGCCGACCTCGGCGGCGAAGGCCAGTCGTGGACCGCGCAGCGCGTCCACGGCGACCTGCACCTCGGGCAGTGCCTGCGCTCGCCCGACGGCCACTGGTCGCTCATCGACTTCGAGGGCGAGCCCGCGCGTCCGCTCGCCGAGCGCCGCCTGCCGCAGCCGCCGGTCCGCGATGTCGCGGGCATGCTGCGCTCCTTCGACTACGCGGCGTGCGCCACCGAACCGTGGGCCTCGCGGTGGGCCGCGGACTGCCGGGCCGCGTACTGCGTCGGGTACGCGGACGTCGCGGGCCGCGACCCGCGCACGGATCCGGTGCTGCTGCGCGCCCACGAGACGGACAAGGCGGTCTACGAGGTGCTCTACGAGGCCCGTCACCGCCCCGACTGGCTCCCCGTCCCCCTGGCCGCGGCCCGGCGTCTCGCCGGGGACGGCTCCGCCGACGCCGCCCACTGACCACCCTCTTCCGGAAGGAGGCCTCTCCTGTGGCCCCCCGTCCCCGCAAGCCGTCTGCCGAAGCCCCCGCCCCCTCCCCGCCCGCGCCCCGCACCCCGGAACCGGACCCCGCCGAACAGACGCCCGCCCCGACGGGCCCGCGGAAGACACCGGCCCAGAAGAAGACGACGGGCGGGACAGCCGAGGCGGCCAAGGCGGCAAAGGCGGCCAAGACCGCGAAGAGCCCGAGGACCACGCGGAAGGCGGCCGCGAAGACGGTCGCGAAAGCGGCCGTGAAGACACCTCCGGCCCCCGCCGTCGCCGCGTCCCCCGTGCCGGAAGAGGACCGCGTCCGCCTCCTGGACGGCACCCACCACGACCCGCACGGCGTCCTCGGCGCCCACCCCGTCCCGGGCGGCACGGCCTTCCGGGCGCTGCGGCCGTACGCCAAGGCGGTCGCCGTGGTCGCAGGGGACCTCCGCGCCGAGCTGCACGACGACGGCGACGGGTTCTTCTCCGCGGTGCTGCCGACGGGGATCGCGCCCGAGGACTACCGGCTCCACCTCACGTACGAGGAGGCGGAGCTGGAGATCCACGACGCGTACCGCTTCCTGCCCTCGCTCGGCGACTTGGACCTGCATCTGATCGGTGAGGGCCGGCACGAGCGGCTGTGGGACGCGCTCGGCGCCCGGCCGATGATCCACCAGGGCGCGACCGGCACCCGCTTCACCGTGTGGGCGCCGAACGCCCGCGGTGTGCGGGTCATCGGCGGCTTCAACTTCTGGGACGGCACCGGCTTCCCGATGCGTTCGCTCGGCGGAACCGGCGTCTGGGAGCTGTTCGCGCCGACCGTCGGCGAGGGCGAGCTGTACAAGTTCGAGATCACGCGGCCCGACGGTTCCAAGACGCTGCGCGCGGACCCGCTGGCCCGCCGCACGGAGGCCCCGCCCGCGAACTCCTCGGTCGTACACGAATCGCACCACGAGTGGCACGACGAGGAGTGGCTGACACGACGCGCCGAACGGCCCGCCCACGAGGCGCCGTTCTCGGTGTACGAGGTCCACCTCGCCTCCTGGCGACCCGGACTGACGTTCCGTCAACTTGCCGAGCAGCTGCCCGCCTACGTCTCCGACCTGGGCTTCACCCACGTCGAGCTGATGCCCGTGGCCGAGCACCCCTTCGGCGGCTCCTGGGGCTACCAGGTCACCGGCTTCTACGCGCCGACGGCCCGCCTCGGCACCCCCGACGACTTCAAGTACCTGGTGGACGCGCTGCACCGCGCCGGGATCGGCGTCCTGATGGACTGGGTGCCCGCGCACTTCCCGCGCGACGACTGGGCACTCGCCGAGTTCGACGGGCGGCCCCTGTACGAGCACGAGGACCCGGGCCGCGCGGCGCACCCCGACTGGGGCACCCTGGAATTCGACTACGGCCGCACGGAGGTACGCAACTTCCTCGTCGCCAACGCCAGTTACTGGTGCGAGGAGTTCCACATCGACGGCCTGCGCGTCGACGCGGTCGCCTCCATGCTCTACCTCGACTACTCCCGCGAGCACGGCCAGTGGACGCCGAACGTGCACGGCGGCCGCGAGAACCTCGACGCCGTCGCCTTCCTCCAGGAGATGAACGCCACCGTCTACCGGCGCAATCCCGGCGTCGTCACCATCGCCGAGGAGTCGACGGCCTGGGACGGCGTGACCCGGGCCACCCACCACGAGGGTCCGGGCGGCTTCGGCGGCCTCGGCTTCGGCCTGAAGTGGAACATGGGCTGGATGCACGACTCGCTCGGCTACGTCTCCAAGGAGCCGGTGCACCGCAAGCACCACCACAACGAGATGACGTTCTCGATGGTGTACGCGTACAGCGAGAACTACGTCCTGCCCATCTCGCACGACGAAGTCGTCCACGGCAAGCGGTCGCTGGTCTCCAAGATGCCCGGCGACTGGTGGCAGCAGCGCGCGAACCTCCGCGCCTATCTCGGCTTCATGTGGGCCCACCCCGGCAAGCAACTCCTCTTCATGGGCCAGGAGTTCGCGCAGGGCGCCGAGTGGTCGGAGGGGCACGGACCCGACTGGTGGCTGCTCGACCCGGCGTACGGCGCGGAGCCCGACCACCGGGGCGTACGGGATCTCGTCCGCGACCTGAACACCGTCTACCGGCGCGAGGGCGCCCTGTGGCAGCGCGACACGGACCCCGGCGGCTTCGCCTGGGTGGACGGCGACGCCGCCCAGGACAACGTCTTCGCCTTCCTGCGCTACGACACGCAAGGGGCCCCGCTGCTCGCCGTCTGCCACTTCTCACCGGTCGTCCGGCACGCCTACCGCCTCGGCGTGCCGGACGAGTTCGCGGCCTGGCAGGAGGTCCTGAACACGGACGAGGCCCGCTACGGCGGCAGCGACATCACCAACCCCGACCCCCTCAAGCCGGAGCCGGTGGCATCGCACGGCCGCCCCGCGTCCCTGCGCCTGACCCTGCCACCGCTGGCTACGGTGTGGCTGCGACCTGTCTGAGCGCGACCTGTTTGAGCGCGGCGGGCAGCTCCTCGGCGTACAGGACGCCGAGCCGCTGCGTGGCCCGGGTCAGGGCCACGTACAGGTCGCTCGCGCCGTAGCGCGCCGGTTCGACGACCAGGACCGTGTCGAACTCCAGGCCCTTCGCCTGACGCGGGTCGATCAGTACGACCGGCCGCGTCAGGTCCGGGGCCTCCCCGGCCGTCACTCCGGGGAGCTGTGCGGCGATCTCCTGGTGGAGGTCGCGCGGGGCGATCACCGCGAGGCGGCCCTCGTCCCGGGTCTCGGCCGCCACCGCGTCCGCCACGGCGGCGGCGAGGTCGTCGGCGCGGCGCCCCCAGGGACGTACGCCCGTGGACCGCACCGAGCTGGGCGGCCGGAAGTGGGGGTCCCCGGCGGCGCGCGGCACCTCGGCGGCCAGGTCCATGATCTCCACCGGGGTGCGGTAGTTGACGGCGAGGCGGGTGTACTCCCAGCGGTCCTCGACGTACGGCCGCAGGATGTTCTCCCACGAGCCGCAGCCGCCCGCCTCGGCGGTCTGCGCCGGGTCGCCGACGAGCGTCATGGAGCGGGTCGGGCAGCGCCGCATGAGCAGCCGCCACGCCATCGCGGAGAGCTCCTGCGCCTCGTCGACGATGATGTGCCCGAAGGCCCAGGTGCGGTCGGCCGCCGCGCGCTCGGCGGCGCTGCGGTGGTCGGCCTCCTCCTGCCGTTCGGCCATCCGCTCGGCGTCGATGATGTTGTGGGCGAGCAGGACCTCGGCGTCGTCCTCGTCCTTGTCCTCGAACTCGTACGTCCGTGAGGCGCGCGAGACGTCGAGGACGCCCTGCGCGTACGCGATCTGCCTGGCCCGCTCGGCCTCGGCCGCCGCCAGCTCGGCGCTGTCGTCGTGCCCGAGCAGTTCGGCCGCCTCGTCGAGCAGCGGGATGTCGGCGGGCGTCCAGGCCGCGCCGCGCGGGCGTCGGATCGTCTCCGCGTCCTCCTCGCTCAGCCGCGTCGGCTCCTGGAGGAAGTCGGTGACGAAGTCCTGCGGGGTCAGCGTCGGCCACAGCTCCTCGATGGCCGCGTGGACCTCGGGGCTGGCCGCGATGGCCTTGCCGAGCTGGGCGATGTCGTCGGGGCCCAGGAAGTTGGGGCCGCCGTAGGGGTCGGCGCCGATGCGCTCGGCTAGCTGACCGGTCAGCGCGTCGATGATCCGGAACGCGAAGTAGGGGCGTCCCAGGTTGTGCGGCACGTCCGCGTCGCGGGCGGCCTCCCGCGCCTCGTAGGCGATCGTCCAGTCCAGGATCAGGTCGCCGTCGTCGTGCGCGATGACCAGCGGCTCGCCCGGCTCGGGGATCTGCTGCCGGTCGCGCACGACATCGGCGAGCACCTCCGCCATCTCGGCGCGGCCCTTCACCTCGGCCGCCGCGGGGCTGTCGGTGCCGGTCGCCGTCACGCCGGGGAACAGCTCGCCGACCGTCGACAGCAGGACGCCCGTCTCGCCGAGCGCGGGCAGCACCTCGCCGATGTAACCGAGGAACGCCGGGTTCGGGCCGACGATCAGCACGGCCCGCTTGGCGAGCAGCTCGCGGTGCGCGTAGAGCAGGAACGCGGCGCGGTGCAGCGCCACGACCGTCTTGCCGGTGCCGGGGCCGCCCTCGACGACGAGGACGCCGCGGTGCGGGGCGCGGATGATGCGGTCCTGCTCGGCCTGGATGGTCCGCACGATGTCGTGCATGCGGCCGGTGCGCGCCGAGTCGAGCGCGGCGAGCAGCACCTCGTCGGCGTCGGCGCCCTCGTGGCCGGTGCGGGTCGTGTCGCCGAGGTCGAGGATCTCGTCGTGCAGATCGGTGACCTCGCGCCCCTTGGTGGTGATGTGCCGGCGCCGGCGAAGACCCATCGGCATATGGCCCGTCGCCAGATAGAAGGGGCGCGCGACATCGGCACGCCAGTCGATCACGAGCGGGGTGCGCTCGGCATCGGCGTCGCGGATTCCGATGCGGCCGATGTGGTGATCACGGCCGTCGCGGAATTCGAGTCTGCCGAAGCAGAGACCGTTCTCCCCCGTGTCGAAGGCGGCGAGCAGGCCGGACTGCTCCGCCACCAGCACATCACGCTCAAGGCGCGCCTGGAGACCGGTGCCCACCTGCGACAACGACGTCTGCACGGCCGCCTCGGCCTCCTCGCGCAGCGCGTCCAGGCGCGCGTACAGCCCGGAGACGAATTGCTGCTCTTCCCGCAATTCCTCGGTTGACAATTCAGCCCCTTGCCAGTTACAGTGCTCGTATAAAGCTTCTCGTGAACCGCCGCCCTGTCTGAATGGCTAAGCGGACAGCCTAAATGGACAAGGCTTCGCGAAAGAATCCAATATACGCAGAGAAATACCCCGGACGTCAATTCGCCCGGGGTATTTCTCTGTGCCGCGCCGGTCTCAGAGCACGTCGGCCAGTTCCGCGAGGAGCTTCCGCTTGGCCCGCGCGCCCACCATCTGCTTCACGGGCTCACCGCCCCGGAACACGATCATGGTCGGTGCGGAGAGCACCTGGTACGCGATGGCGGTCTCCGGGCTGCGGTCCACGTCCAGCTGTACGATCTTCAGCCGGTCCGCCTCCTCGCGGGCCAGCTCACTCAGGACCGGCGCCAGCTGCCGGCACGGGCCGCACCAGTCCGCCGTGAACTCCACGAGCACGGGGCGGTCCGCCTCGCGCAGCACCTCCCCCTCGAAGTCCGCGTCCGTCACCTCGGCCACACCTGCTGCCTTCACTTCACCACTCTCCTCATCCACGTCATCCGGGTCACCCGGTTCATCCAGGTCATCCCGTCATCTCGCAGCGCGGCTCGGGGCCGCCTTCGAGCGTCGCCTCGGCGCGTGTCAACTGCGCGCCGACCTGTGCGCGCACCGCGTTCAACTCGCCGATCAGCGCGTCGAGTTCGGTGAGCTTGCGGCGGTACACGGCGAGCGACGCGGGGCACGAGTCGCCCTCCGGATGGCCGGAGCGCAGACACTCCACGAAGGGCCGGGTCTCCTCCAGGTCGAACCCGAAGTCCTGGAGCGTCCTGATCTGCTCCAGGAGCCGCACGTCGTCCTCGTCGTACGTGCGGTAGCCGTTGCCGGTACGCCGCGCGGGGAGCAGCCCGCGGGACTCGTAGTAGCGCAGCGTCCGCGTGGTCGTCCCCGCGCGCGCCGCGAGCTCGCCGATTCGCATGCCTTGACGGTAATCCTTGACGTCGGCGTGAAGGCCAGGGGTTCTTGGGCGGGGGTTCTTCCGCGGGGGTGGTCAGGCCGGCTTGCGGATGCCCTCGATCGTCGAGGTCCAGGTGTCGGCGCCGTGCCCGAGGTCGACCGCCCTGCGGGCCGCCGTGAGGACCCCGCGCAGCGCGGAGGCGTCCAGGCCGCGGTGCTCGGCGGCGTGGACGATGTGCTCGATGCCCTCGGCCTCCATGGCGAGGTTGTCCAGGACCCCGGGGTAGGTGCCCGCGTCGACCTCGGCGGCCGTGGCCTCGACGACGCTCTCCAGGAGCGCCACGTTGGCCTTCAGGTAGGGGACGAGGGCGGCGGCCTTCACGCCGTCCTCGGCGGCGAGGGCGAACCCGTGCACCAGGCCGTGCATGGCGGTCCAGAAGAAGTCCAGGACGGAGTTGTCGTAGACGGCGGCGAGACCGTGGTCCTCGCCGACGTAGGCGCTCTGCCCGCCGAGCGCCTTGAGCGTCTCCTCGTACTTCTCGTACGCGGCCCGCGCACCGCTGTGGAAGATCAGCCCGTCCGGTGTGCCGATCATCGGCACCGGCACCATGACCGCGCCGTCCAGATAGTCGACGCCGAGGTCCGCGGCGCGGGCGGCTGCCTCTCGGGCGCGCTCCGGGGTGTCGGAGGTGAGGTTCACGAGCAGCCGTCCGGCGAGGTCGGCGGGGGCGACCTGGTCGAGGATCGCCTGGGCGGCGTCGTAATCGAGGACGCAGACGACGATGACCTCACCGGCGCGGACCGCGTCGGCGGGGGTGGCGGCGCGGACGGCCCCGCGGGCGACGAGCTCGTCGCCCTTGCCGGGCGAGCGGTTCCAGACGGTGGTGGGGTGTCCTGCGTTCAGGAAGGCGCCGGCGAGGGCCTGTCCCATGGAGCCGAGGCCGAGGACGGTGACGGAGGGGGGTGTGTGTCGATCAGTGGTCATGCTCCCCATCGTTGGGCCGGGGCCCAACTCCTCACAAGTACCGACTATTTAGTCAGGTACTCACCAGAAGGTAAGCAAGGCGGGCCGGGCGGTGCGGGTGGTGCGGGGTGTCCCGAGGGCGCGGTGACCACGTACGTGACGTCAGCCGAAGTCCAGATCTCCGTACGCCCGTTTGAACTCGTAGAAGCACTCCACTCCGGCCATCAGCACCACGCCGTCCCACAGCCGCCCCGCCGCCTCGCCCCGGGGAGCCGGTGACACGACGGGGCCGAACACCGCCCCGACGCCGTCGACGGCGAGCACCGGCGTGCCGACGTCCTCGCCGACCAGCGCGGTGCCCTCCTCGTGCGAGGCCCGTACCACCGCGTCGTACTCCGTGGTCATCGCCACGGCCTCCAGGTCCGCCGGGAGCCCCGCCTCGGCGAGCGCCGCCGTCATGCCCGTCCAGTCCTGCCGCTCGTGGACGCGCTGTCCGAGGGCGTCGAAGTACCGCCCGAGCGCGTCGTTCCCGTGCCGTTCGCGCACCGCGGCGCACACGCGGCCGTGCGCCTTCATGTACTCCCCGTACAGCCCCCCGGGGTCCTCCGGGTCGACCTCCAGCCCTTCGTTGAGGACGGCCAGGCTCATCACCCGCCACCGCACGGTGACGTCCCGCACCCGCTCCACCTCGCGGAGCCAGCGCGAGGTGATCCA
The DNA here is from genome assembly GCF_053589195.1 of Streptomyces sp. NPDC003379. Taxonomy (NCBI): domain Bacteria; kingdom Bacillati; phylum Actinomycetota; class Actinomycetes; order Kitasatosporales; family Streptomycetaceae; genus Streptomyces; species Streptomyces sp. NPDC003379. The sequence goes on from NZ_JBSFRK010000051.1 coordinate 9,306, forward strand.
GGTGTACGGACAGACGGGGTCGAACCAGAAGTCGACGCCCACTCCACGGATCCCGCGTTCCTCGGTGCCGGTCATTCAACCACCGTACGCCTTCAGGAAGTTGATGCGCCGATGCCATTGACGCGCTGCCCGGCCACAACTACAAAACCAGCAGCACCACTCTGAGAGCGCTCTCACCGCCACACTCCCGCCCCCCACGGAGGTGCCTGATGAGCACGGCCCGCACCCGTACGGCCCCCACCCGCACGGCCCCCCTCCTGGCCGCTCTGGCCGCTCTGGCCGCCGTCGGCCTGCTCGGGACGCTGATGCTGCCCGGTACGGCGCGCGGCGACGTGCCGCCGTCCGCGCCCGGCTGGTCACTGAAGTGGAGCGACGACTTCAACGGTCCCGCGGGCGCCGGGCCCTCCGCCGACGACTGGCAGGTCGACCTCGGGCACAACTACCCGGGCGGTCCGCCCGATTGGGGCACGGGCGAGATCCAGGAGTACACGAACTCCTCGGACAACCTGAGTACCGACGGAGCAGGCAACCTGAGGATCACCCCGCGCCGGGACGCGTCGGGCAAGTGGACCTCGGCCCGGATCGAGTCGAAGCGCACCGACTTCAAGGCCTCGGAGGGCGGCACGCTGGCCATCGAGGCGCGCATCCGGATGCCGGACGTCACCGGTGACGCGGCGCTCGGCTACTGGCCGGCGTTCTGGGCGCTCGGCTCGCCCTACCGCGGGAACTACCAGAACTGGCCCTCCGTCGGGGAGTTCGACGTCATGGAGAACGTGAACGGCGTCAACGCGGTCTGGGGTGTGCTGCACTGCGGCGTGAACCCGGGCGGCGACTGCGACGAGACCCAGGGCCTGGGCGCCAGCCGTCCCTGCCCGGGCGCAAGCTGCCAGTCGGCGTTCCACACGTACCGCTTCGAGTGGGACCGCTCGGTGACGCCGAACCAGCTGCGCTGGTATGTGGACGGTGAGCGGTTCCACACCCTCAGCCAGGACCGCTTCTCGGCGAGGACGTGGACCGACATCACCTCCCACGAGGGGTACTTCATCCTGCTGAACGTGGCGATGGGCGGCGCGTTCCCGAACGGCGTCGCGGGCCGCGCCACGCCGACGCCCGCGACGGAACCGGGCCACGCCATGGTGATCGACCGCGTGGCGGTGTGGACGCGGCCGTAGCGCGCGGTGCGCGGGCAGCCGGGGGTGGCGGGGGCCAGAGGGTGTCGTACGTGTTTTAAGAGCTGTTCCTGTGTTCGGTGGAGGTGAGCAGGGCTGCCCGGAGCCAGTTGTCCGCGGCGCCCGGCGTCGGCTCGGGCGGTCCCTGCGGTGGGCTGACGACCTCGGCGGTGAGCTGCCAGTAGTGGTCGATGCGGGGCTCGGCGGCGAGCATGCGGCCGAGTCCGCGGCGGAAGTCGGCGGTGTCGCGGGCGTTGAGGGCGGCGGCGTGGGCGGTGACGAAGCAGTCGAGCGCCTCGCCGCGGTGCGGCGCGCGGCCCGCCCGCAGCTGGGCCGAGGCGAGCACGAAGGCGTCGGGGAGACCTTCGTAGAGCACGGCGGGGCGGTACCCCTTGCCGGACAGGTGAACTTCGGGCTGGCCGTGGCGGGTTCCGGTCCGCGGGCCCGAGTCGAAGCAGGAGTCGGAGACGAACGCGTGCAGCCGTGCGAAGGCGAGCACCTGCGCCGGGGCCGGGTCGTCGGGCAGCTGCGGGACCGCCTGTTCGACGACCGCGGAGGCCACCCGGGCCGGCAGCCGCGCGGGCAGCCAGCGCCGCCAGAACCGTGCGAGCGCGGCCGTGCTGGGCGGCGCGGAGAGCGCCCCGACCAGGCGCAGCCGCTCGGCCCGCTCCTCGGCGGAACAGTCGCGCAGCAGGCGCAGCGCGGCCTCCCGCCAGCGCAGGGCGGTCAGCCGCGTACCGACGTCGCGCAACTGCCCCTCGACGACGTCCTCCAGCGCGTCCTGTTGGTCCAGGACCCGGCTGACGTCACGGACCGGCAGGTCGAGGCCGCGCAGGGAACGGATGAGGCGCAGCCGTTCGAGCGCCTCGGGTCCATAGCGGCGGTGCCCGCCGCCGCTGCGGGCGGCTTCGGGCAGCAGCCCGCGGTCGGAGTAGAAGCGGACGGTCTTGACGGTGACGCCGGCCTGCTCGGCGAGCTGCCCGATGCTCCACTTGCCGTCTTCCGGCACGACTTGAACCTCCCTCAGGGGGAGCTCCTAGCGTACGTGCGAGCGCGGCGGGGTGATCGGCCCGGCCTCTCGATCTGGAGGAATCATGGCGGTGTTCGTGCTGGTGTCGGGCGGTCACACGGGCGGCTGGATCTGGCGGGACGTGGCGGCCCGGCTGCGCGAGTCGGGGGCCGAGGTGCACACGGTGACGCTGACCGGCCTGGGGGACCGCCGCCATCTGGCGGGCCCGGGGACGGACCTGGAGACGCACATCGAGGACGTGGTCCAGGCGATCGACCACGTCGACGCGCCCGAGGTCGTCCTCGTCGGCTACTGCTACGGCATCTACCCTTCCGCGGGCGCCGCCGACCGGCGCCCTGAGCGGATCGCCCGCCTGGTCCACCTGGACTCGCCGCTGCCGCAGGACGGTTACTCCATGCTCGACCAGGTGCGGGAGCTGATGCCGGCCGGGGCGGCCCGCGAGCGGATGCTCGGCATGGTGGCGCGGGCCGAGGACGGCTGGCGGGTCCCCGCGCCGACCTCCGAGGAGTGGCGGGCGCACGGGAACCTCGCGGGGGTCTCCCCCGACGGGCTGGCCCGGATCGCCCGCCTGGCCTCGCCGATGCCGCTCGGCACGGCCACGCGGAAGCTGCGCGTCTCGGACGCGGTCGCCGCCCTTCCCACGACCGGCGTCTTCTGCACCACCGGCGGGACGACGGACATCGCCACGCTCGAAGCCCTCGTGGCGTCGGGGCTGCCGCTCGTCCAGCACCTCACCGACCCGAGGGCGACCTTCTTCGAACTGGCGACCGGGCACTGGCCGATGCTGTCCACCCCCGACGAACTGTCCGACGTACTGCTGAGGGCGGCGGCGGGAGAGGGCCGCCGCCTCGGCTCGGCCGACAGCCGTACGTCAGCTCTGCTTGTCGTAGGTGAGGAAGACGGTGCCGCTGTCGAGGAGGACGGCGTCCGTCCGCTCGTAGAGGACCGGGTCGAAGGTGGTCTTCTGTGAGAACAAGGGCGTGCCCGAGCCGAGCGTCAGCGGGCCGATCTTGACGACGAGACGATCGATCTCGTCCCGCAGCACGCCGGCCAGTTCGCCGCCACCGCAGAGCCAGATGTCCTTGCCGTCCTTGCCTTCCTCGCGCTTCAGCTCCCGCACCCTCTCGACCGGGTCGGAGGCGACGAGTTCGATGCCGGGGTCGGGGGCCTCGGTGAGGGTGCGGCTGAAGACCAGGTGCCGCAGGTGCGGGTAGCAGTTGGGCTGCCCGGCATCCACACCGATCATGTACGTCCTGCGGCCCTCCAGGATCGTGTCGAAGTGGGACCCTTCGGCGGTGATGCCGAGGGCCTGCCTGGCCGGGGCCGGCAGGGTCTCGGGGTACGTCTCCGCGAGGTGCTGGACGTAGTCCTGACCGATCGGCCAGAAGCCGTCGGGGCCGGTGGGGTCGGAGCCGTCGGGCCCGGCGATGAACCCGTCGAGGCTGACGGCGATGAAGTAGACGAGCTTTCGCATGGGGGCTCCTGGGAAGCGGTCGTGGTACCGGTTCTGGCGCTGCTTCTGGTTCTGGTTCTGGTTCTGGTCGATCGGGAGGCCTGGGTGGCCGCCGCGGCCGCTCAGCTGCGGCTGCCCGGCTTGGGAAGCGGCCGGGGCCGCGGCACGGAACGGGGCTTGGCGGGCTGCGGGAAGGGGCGGTGGGACGGAGCGTTTCGGGACTGAAGGGCGGCGGACCGGGTTCGCATTCCACTCCTCATCGGGTGCGCCGGGAAGCGCGTCACTCGTTGCACTCTGACTGAAGTGGTTAGAACGTAGTACTTCACCTGGAGTAGTGTCAACGATTTTCCGCAACTACTTCTCGCAGGGCGCGGCATGAAGCGGACGCCGGAGCGGACCCGCCCGCTTCGGCAAGCCGGGCACGCACGGTCTTGCCGCCATCCGCACGCGGAAACCACCCCAACTCCTCGGCGAGCCCCCGCACCACGATCAGGCCCCGCCCGCTCTCCCCGCCGCCATCGGCAGCAGCACCGACGCGCCGCTCGAACCCCGGGAACACCGGCACCGGATCAGAGACATCGACGACAAGTCCCGCCCCCTCGGCCACGGCGAGACGCAGCCATGCGTGGTGGCCGGCGACCCTGCCGTGGCGCACGGCGTTGGCGAGCAACTCGGAGGCGACGAGCACGGCGTCGTCGACATCGCCCGACCACCGCCAGGCCGTGAGCCTCCGACGGGCTTGGAGACGGGCGAGGCGGACGGAAGCGGGGGCCATGGGGTATCCCATGCACCAGTCATGGGTGGGGTGCTGACCGGTTGAGGTGGGATTGGGGGCGGGGGTGGGAGAAGCGTCTGCGTGGGGCATGAGCGGGACCCTCTCAGGGGGCGCGGGGTGGGCCCCTCGCCGGTGTGAGTGTTGCCCAATCACCGTGACGGAGGTCGCCGTTCGACTTCAATCGAAACCCAGCTGATTAATCAGCAAGCTAGAAAACGGACTATGCCCAGATCTGCACAAGGGGCTGCCGGAGCTGCACTCTTGATGCCAGACTCAGCACATGCCACCACGCAACCTGTACGACGGCACATAGGCGGTGCACATGGCGGCCAAACGTGGGCGGACAGCACAACGACTAGAACTCGGTCTCCAACTGCGCCAGTTGCGCGAGAACTGCGCGCTCGGTGACCGAGGGGGCGGCTTCACGCGCCGCCAGGCGGCGCAGGGCTTGCGCATCTCCGAAGCCTCGCTCCAGCGCATCGAGGCAGGCGCCCTGAACTTCCGGAACGTGGGAGACCTACGCAAGCTCCTGGACAGGTACGGAGTCACCGACGAGACCATCATCGAATCGCTGATCAGTCTCAACCGGGAATCCAGCACACAGGATTGGCTTACCCAGTACCGAGGCCTCATGCCAGCGGGGATGCCGGGCTTCGTTGGTCTCGAACCCGAGGCACGCGCCATGAAGGCGTACCACCCGACAGTGGTGTACGGCCTGCTGCAGACCGAGCGATACGCGCGCGCGACGCACGAGCTGCACAAGCCGATCGAGGAGTACACGACCGAGTTCATCCGAAGTAGCGTGGAGCTGCGGATGAAGCGCCAGGAGGTGCTCACCCGGAAGCATCCCGTCAAGCTCCATGTCATCCTCGGCGAGGCCGCACTGCGGTACGTGGTCGGCGACGCCGATGTGATGCGCGAACAGTACGGAAGGATCGAGGAGTTGTCGGGCTGGGACCACGTCACCATCCAAGTTCTGCCGTTCCGCCGGAGCTACCGCTCCACCAATGACTTCGCACTTCTCGACTTCGGCAACGCGCTGCCGCCACGCGTTCAGGCCGACAGCGCTTGGGGTTCTGTCTCCACCTCGGACAAGCCGCGTGAAGTCGACCGGTTCAACCGCCGATTCGACGCCATGGCAGCATCAGCGTTGCCTCCCGAGGACACACCTGAGTATCTGCATCGACTGGAACGAGAGCTGTAGGCCCATGAATACTCACCTCCCCATGGTCGGACTCGCCACCGAGGGCACCTGGTTCAAGTCCTCCTACAGCGACCCCGGCCAGAACTGCGTAGAGATCGCCGACCTCACCGCCACCCCCCACCCCTCCATAGCCGTACGCGACTCCAAAAACCCCCACGGCCCCGCACTGCTCCTCCACCCCTCAACCTGGTCATCATTCGTGACGCACATCAGCCACAACCAGACCACCTGACGACACACGACCGAAGACGACATCGGCAGACCCCCGACCTGGAGCTTCGAAAGGTTGAGGCCCTACCGCCCGAGACGCGCTGATTTCCTGAAGCGACCAGAACGAGAGCTGTAGTCCATGAAAGCTCGTCCCACAGCCTCCAAACTCGCCCCCGATGCCGGGTGGTTCAAGGCGTCGTACAGCGACGGCACCGGCCAGAACTGCGTAGAGGTCGCCGACCTCACCGCCACCCCCCACCCCTCCATAGCCGTACGCGACTCCAAAAACCCCCACGGTCCCGCGCTACTCCTCCACCCCTCGACCTGGTCATCATTCGTGACGCACGTCAGCCACAACCAGACCACCTGACGACCTGACGACACGCGCGACGCGACCGAAGGCGACCTCGACAGAGTGAAGGTCAGGCGAGGGCCTTCCGCACCCGCTCGCAGAACGCCTCCACCGCGTCCGGGTCAGGCCGCTCGCCCGCGTCGAACATCGCCGCCTGGAGCGCGGGCCCGTACGCGCCGCCGTGTCGGTCGATGTCGGCCGTACGGGCGGGCTGTACGACGAAGTGGAGGTGCCCGGGGGTGCGACCGGCGTGGGACCAGAGGCAGACGTACACCTGCTCGCAGTCCTCGACGCAGACGCGGACCGCGGCGGCCGCGCGGGCGAGCAGCGGTCCCGACTCGGCGGCCTCCTCGGGCGTCAGTTCATGCACGCCGGTGACATGCCGCAACGGCTTGACCAGCAACGTCCCGACTCCGAGCGGCCCTACGCAGTGCTCGACGGTCCAGTGGGCGGTACGCAGAAGGGTGCCACCCGGCAGGGGGAGGGAGCCGTCGGCCAGGGCGCAGGCCATGCAGTCGACGGCAGCGGTACGCACCGGCTCGCTCACCATGCCTCATCCCCTTCCTCGCCTCCATCAGCCTCACCGGCATGGGTGACGCCCCGAAGGCCCCGGCAACTTGGACGTTACCGGGGCCTTCGGGGGGTCAGGAAGGGGCAGGGGGCAGCACGACGCAGCGCCTCTACCGGCCGCCGGCCGCGGCCTCCTCGCGCTCAGGCTGCTCCATGGCGGCCGCAGGCTCCGCACCGCCCCGCCTCCTCGGCAGCAGCACCGCCACCAGGACCGTTCCCACGCCCAGGATCACCGCGCCGACCAGGCTCGTGTGGGACACCGCGTCGGAGAACGCGGAGCCCACCGAGTCGGCCATCTGGTGCGCACCCTGGGCGAGTTGCTCGGCCTGCCCCTTGAGCTGGGCCGCCTGCTGCTGCGAGCCCGCGTGGGCCGCCTTCTCCGCCGCCGCGTGCGCCTTGTCGCCGATGCCCTGGGCGACCGCGTAGCCCGCGCCGACCGAGTCCTGGGCGGTGGCCAGCGTGCCGTTCGGCAGTTTCGTCCCGGAGGAGGAAGCCGCGTCCGCGAGGTTCGAGGAGTACGAACTGGCCAGGACCGAGCCGAGGATGGCGATGCCGAGCGAGCCGCCGAGCTCCAGTGACGTGTCGTTGACCGCGCCGCCGACGCCCAGCTCCGACTCGGGGAACGCGCCCATGATCGCGTCGGTGCAGGGCGAGAGCGCGAGGCCGATGGCCAGGCCCAGGATGATCAGCGGGGCCACGAAGTCCGCGTACGAGGACGAGACGTCCACCCGCGTCAGGAGCGCCAGCGCCACCGTGCCCGCGACCATGCCCGCCGTCACAGTGATCTTCATGCCGATGCGCGGCGTCAGGAAACCCGTGAGCGCCGAGCCGACGAAGACGGCGCCGGCGAGCGGCAGCATGCGTACGCCCGTCTCCAGCGGGTTGTAGCCGAGCACGAACTGCAGGTGCTGCGTCAGGTAGTAGAACGCGCCGAAGACCGCGAGGAAGAACAGCGCCACCGCAAGGTTCGAACCGGCGAAGCGGCGGTCGAGGAAGCGGCGGACGTTCAGGATGGGGTGGGGGTGGCGCAGCTCCCAGGCGACGAAGGCCAGCAGGCCCACGCCCGCGACGACCGCCGCGGAGATCGCCTTGGCGTCCCAGCCGAAGTGCGGCCCCTGGATGATCATGTAGACCAGCGCGCCGGTCCAGACGACGGAGAGCAGCCCGCCGACGTAGTCGATCCGGTCGTGGTGCCCGGCCTTGGACGGCGGGATCAGCACGAAGGCGCCGACGATCGCGAGGGCGGCCACCGGCACGTTGATCAGGAAGGTCGACGCCCAGCCGTGGTCCTCCAGGAGCGCGCCCGCGACCAGCGGCCCCGCGGCGATCGCGAGCCCGGCGGTGGCGGTCCACAGCACGATGGCCTTGGCCCGCTCCCCCTTCGGGAACGTCGCGGCGAGCAGCGACAGCGTGGCCGGCATGATCATGGCCGCGCCGAAGCCCATCACGGCGCGGGCCGCGATGACGCCCGTAGAGCTGTCGACCAGGGAGCCCGCGACCGATCCGGCGCCGAAGACGACGAGGCCGAGGACGAGCGCGCCGCGCCGGCTGTACTTGTCGCCGATGGCACCGAGCAGCAGCATCAGCGCCGCGTACGGGACGGTGTAGCCGTCGATGACCCACTGGAGGTCGGAGCTGGAGAGGCCGAGGTCCTTGGTCATGTCGGGCGCGGCGACGGTCAGCGCCGTGTTCGCCATGACGATGATCAGCAGGCTCAGGCAGAGCACCCCCAGCGCCCACCAGCGGCGCGCGTACGGCTGCTTCATCTCCTCGACCGGTTGCTTCATGAGTAGAGCCACCGAAGTCTCACCCTTTCCCTGCTGCTGTACGTCCTGCTCCGCCAGTGCGATGACCATGCACAGCACTGTGCAATTACACACTCGTGTGCAATTTACGTCATTGCACACAGCTGTGCAAAACGGTCGCGGCCTGCCCCCCGTCGCGCGCGTGCAGAATGGAGCCCATGAGCCGAGCCGACGCCAACCGCCGCCGCATCCTGGAGGTCGCCCTCGCCGAGCTCCTCCGCGATCCGGACGCGTCCATGGACCAGATCGCGCGGGCCGCGGGAGTCGTGCGCAGGACCGTGTACGGGCACTTCCCCAGCCGGGAGGCCCTGATCGGCGCGCTCATCGACGGCGCGGTCGAGGCGGTCGCCGCCGCCCACGCCGCCGGGCGGGCGCAGTCGGACGACCCCGCCGAGTCGATCGCCCACTCGATGGTCGCCGTCTGGGAGATCGCCGACGGCTACCGCCTCCTCGTCGGCCTCGCGCAGCGCAGCGTCGCGATGGAGGGCATCAGACAGCGCCTCGCCCCGGTCCGCGAGGAGTGCGTGAATGTGCTGCGCGTCGGCTTGGCAGACGGTTCGTTCACGTCGTCACTGCCGCCCGCCGCCCTCGCGTACGTCCATGAGCAGCAGCTCTTCGGCCTGATGGAGGCCGTGAACGACGGCCTCCTGGACCCGGGGGACGCGGGCCGCGCCGCCGCGTCCACGGCACTGCTCTCGGCGGGCGTCCCCGTGGACCGGACCCGTCAGATCATCGCGGCTCTGCCGTAGCGCCGGTCCTGTCGTAGCACCGGTCCTGCCGTAGCGCCGGTTTGCCGTAGCACCGGCCCGGCCCCCTGTCGACTCAGTCGACGGACAGTCGCTCCGGTAGGAAGAGGTCGAGGCCGGAGACCTGCGGGCAGTTGTAGAGCTCGACGCGCACCCTCTCCAGAGGCGCCAGGGGTGTCAGGTCGAGCGGGCCGCAGGTCCCGAACGTGACTTCGTCCAGCAGCGGCAGCTCGGCGAGCGCCGCGATTCCGTCGGTCCGGTGGACATGACCGACGTACACCTTGGTCAGTCCCTGGTGTACCGCGAGGGCGGACAGCGAGCCGGATACGTCAACTTCGAGCGTAAGAGCAATGACCTGGGGCTGATGGAGTCGGCTAGTGCACCTTCGCCGGCTCCTTGCCGCCCTCGCTCCGCCGCTCCGGCACGGAAGCCGCAGCCTCCGGTGCCTCCGGGCCGTGCCCGTCATCGACCAACGTACGTTCGTCGAACGGAAGCTGACCGGCGAGGACCGCCGTGACCCGCTCCTTGTCGACCTCCTTGGTCCACGTGCCGATCAGCAACGTGGCCACCGCGTTGCCCGCGAAGTTGGTGAGGGCGCGGGCCTCGCTCATGAAGCGGTCGACGCCGATGATCAGGCCGACGCCGTCGACCAGGCCGGGCTTGTGCGACTGGAGGCCGCTCGCGAGGACCGCGATGCCCGAGCCGGAGACGCCCGCCGCGCCCTTGGACGCGATCATCATGAAGAGGAGCAGCGAGATCTGCTCGCCGATGCCGAGCGGCTGGTCCATGGCGTCGGCGATGAAGAGCGAGGCCATGGTCAGGTAGATCATCGTGCCGTCGAGGTTGAAGGAGTAGCCGGTCGGGACGGTGATGCCGACGACCGGGCGGCTGACCCCCAGGTGCTCCATCTTCGCGATGAGCCGCGGCAGCGCGGACTCCGAGGAGGAGGTGGAGAGGATCAGCAGGAACTCGCGGCCCAGGTACTTCAGGAGCTTGAAGAGGTTGACCCCGGCCACCACGCGCACCAGCGTGCCGAGCACGATCACGATGAACAGGGCGCAGGTGACGTAGAACCCGATCATGATCGTGGCGAGTGCCTTGAGCGCGTCGACGCCGGTCTCGCCGATGACGGCGGCCATCGCGCCGAACGCCCCCACGGGAGCGGCCCACATGATCATGCCGAGTACCCGGAAGACGAGCTTCTGGATGTGCTCGATGCCGCGCAGCACCGGCTCGCCGGAGCGCCCCATGGCCTGCAGTCCGAAGCCCACGAGCAGTGCGACGAGCAGCGTCTGCAGCACCTCGCCCTGGGTGAAGGCGGAGACGAGCGTGGTCGGGATGATGCCGAGCGCGAAGTCGACGAGGCCCTCGTCGGCCGAGTCGGCCGCGGTGTGGCCCGCGCCCTTCACCGACTCGGTGAGGTCCATGCCGGAACCCGGGTGGAGGATGTTGCCGACGAGGAGGCCGATGGCGAGCGCGACGACGGACATCGCGACGAAGTAGGCGAGCGCGAGCCCGCCCACCTTGCCGACCTTCGCGGCCTTGCGGACGGAGCCGACGCCGAGAACGATCGTGCAGAAGATGATCGGCGAGATCATCATCTTGATCAGGTTCACGAAGCCGGTGCCGACCGGCTTCAGCTCCTTGGCGAAGTCGGGCCAGATGAAGCCGACGGCGATGCCGAGCAGCACGGCGCCGATGACGGCGATGTAGAGGTAGTGCGTGCGGTCCCGCTTGGCTGCGGGTGCCATGTGCGGGTCGGCCGTGCTGGTCACGGGCCCTCCTTGAACGACGACGTCGGCGTTGTGGTTGTGGTGCCTGGCGGTGCGGTGCGGTGCGTGACGCGTTATGGGTGACGTGTGGTGCGTTACGCGTGGTGCGTTACGCGTGATGCGTTACGCGGGTGCGTCATGGGTGACGCGTGACGCGTGATGCCCGTGCCCGGCGGTGGCGCCTGCAGTGCGTGCGGCTCACGTCCTGGGCGATCCCGGCGACTATCTCCCGCTCTGTGAGGGCGGTCACCCTTACGTTCATTTCGTTCGCACTCATAGACCGCCGGTCCCGCGCCGAACCGGCCGCCAGTCCGCGCCGAGCTGGCCGCTTGTGCGAAGAGGCAGACTGGCACCATGTCCCGCACCCGCCCGCCCCGCCGTCGCCGTCTGCCGCGCAGCCTGGCGGGCCAGCTCTTCGCGATGCAGATCGTGCTGGTCACGGCCGTGGTCGCCGGGTGCGCGCTCTTCACGTATCTGAGCGACAAGCACCAGGCGGAGGACGGCGCGCGCCACCAGGCGACCGCGGCGGCGCGGGCGGTCGCGGACTCCCCCTCGGTACGAGACGCCATACGCCGCGACGACCCGTCGGAGGAGCTCCAGCCGTACGCGACCCGGGTGCAGCGGCACACCGGCGTCGACTTCGTCACGATCATGGACCCGCGCGGCATCCGCTGGACCCACCCCGACGAGCGGCGCATCGGCGAGCGCTTCCTCGGCCACACGGCGCAGGCCCTGCGCGGGAAGACCTTCGCGGAGACGTACACGGGGACGCTCGGCCCGTCCGTACGCGTGGTCACACCGATCCGGGCGGGCGAGGCGGGCGACGGCCGGATCGTCGGCCTGGTCAGCGCGGGCATCACCATCGAGGAGATCACCGCCAAGGCGCGCGGCCAGCTCCTCGCGCTGCTCGGTGTCGCCGCGGCGGCGCTCGTCCTCGGTGGCATCGGTACGTACGTCATCAACGCCCGCCTGCGCCGCAGCACCCACGGCATGAACGCGGCCGAGCTGAGCCGCATGCACGACTATCACGAGGCGGCGCTGCACGCGGTGCGCGAGGGACTGCTGATGCTCGACGGACAGCGGCGGATCGCGCTGATCAACGACGCGGGCCGGGAACTCCTCGGCGTCTCCGGTGACACGGTCGGGCACAACGTCGCGGAGCTGGGGCTGCCCGCGCCGCTCACAGGGGCGCTGCTCGCCTCCGAACCGCGGGTGGACGAGCTGCATCTGACGGCCGACCGCGTGGTCGTCGTCAACACCTCCCCCGTGACGGGCGGCGAGCGCAAGGGCACGGTGGTCACCCTGCGCGATCACACGGAACTCCAGGCGCTGGCAGGCGAGTTGGACTCGGAGCGGGGTTTCACGCGGGCGCTGCGCTCGCAGGCCCACGAGGCCGCGAACCGCCTCCACACGGTGGTCTCCCTCATCGAACTGGGCCGCGCGGACGAGGCCGTCGACTTCGCCACCGCCGAACTGGAGCTGGCCCAGGCGCTGACCGACCAGGTGGTGGCCGCCGTCAGCGAGCCGGTCCTCGCGGCGCTGCTCCTCGGCAAGGCGGCGCAGGCCAACGAGCACGGCGTGGAGCTCGTCGTCTCGGACGACAGCAGCATCGACGACGGCATGCTTCCGGCGTCCCTGTCCTCCCGTGACCTGGTGACCGTCCTCGGCAACCTCATCGACAACGCGGTCGACGCGGCACAGGGCTCACCGGCGGCGCGGGTCACGGTGACGGCACGGGCGGACGGGGCGGGCCTCCTCCTGCGCGTCTCGGACACGGGCCCCGGCGTCGACCCCGCGCTGCGGGACGCGGTCTTCGAACGGGGCTGGTCGACGAAGGCGTCCACGGGCCGCGGCCTCGGCCTGGCCCTGGTCCACCAGACGGTGACGAGGAACGGCGGCGTGCTCTCCGTACGGCAGTCGGCGGAGGGCGGCGCGGAGTTCGAGGTGACACTGACGACGAGGGGGGCTCCTCCGGCGGGGGGCGACGGTGCCGCTGCCGCTGCCGTTGCCGTTGCCGCTGTGTCCACGGTGCCGGATGCCGATCAAGAGGGTCCCGATCAAGAGGTCGTCGACCAAGAGGCCGTCGAGCAAGAGGGCGTCGCCCGAAGCACGGCAGGCCGAGTCCGGACCCGAAGCACGACAGGACGAGCCCCGACCCAGCGCACCGGCCAGAGAGACGGCACCCAGTGATCCGCGTACTCGTAGTCGAAGACGACCCCGTCGCGGCGGACGCCCACGTCCTCTACGTCAACCGCGTCCCCGGCTTCGAAGCCCTGGCCAAGCCCGCCCGCTCCGCCGCCGAGGCCCGCCGCGTCCTCGACCGCGGCCCCGTCGACCTCATCCTCCTGGATCTGCACCTGCCCGACGGGCACGGCCTCCAGCTGGCCCGCTCCCTGCGCGCCGCGGGCCACCCGACGGACGTGATCGCGGTGACGTCGGCCCGCGATCTGGCGGTGGTCCGCGAGGGCGTGTCCCTGGGTGTCGTCCAGTACGTCCTCAAGCCCTTCACCTTCGCCACCCTCCGCGACCGCCTGACCCGCTACGCCGAGTTCCGCACAGCCGCCGCCGAGGGCGAGGCCACCGGCCAGGACGAGGTGGACCGCGCGCTCGCCACACTGCGCGCGCCCGGCCCCGTCGTGCTACCGAAGGGCCTCAGCGGCCCCACCCTCGAACGTGTCATCCGCACCCTGCGGGCCGCCCCCGACGGCCTGACCGCCACCGCCGCCGCCCAGTCGGCGGGCCTGTCCCGCATCACCGCGCGCCGCTACCTGGAACACCTGGTCGACACGGCACGCGCGGCCCGCAGCCCCCAGTACGGCCATGTCGGGCGCCCCGAACTGGTCTACCGGTGGCTCACCGCGACGGAGTGACATCCCACGGGCGGCCCCCGATGGACGTACGTCCTATAACAACGTTGTCACGTTGACGACGAGCGCCAACGCCCATCCGTGGCAAGGGCATTGACCTTGCTCCGAGCACGCCCTTACGTTCACCGGGCAGCCCCGCGTCGCAACCCCGCGTTGTAGGAGGTCGTGCCCGTGCGTCCCACCACCACCCCGCTGCTCCTCACCGCCACCGCCACCGCCACCGCCCTGCTGGCCGCCGGCACCCTCACCGCGTGCGGCGGCGGCTCCGGCGACGACCCCGACACCGTGAAGATCTCGTTCAAGCAGTCCACGGACAACGAGATCAGGGTCATGGACACCTATCTGGCGGACATCAAGAAGCAGTTCGAGAAGGCGAACCCCGGCAAGAAGGTCAAGCTGGTGCCGATCAAGGCACCGGACTCCGAGTACTACACCAAGCTGCAGCAGATGCTGCGCTCCCCCAAGACCGCGCCCGACCTGGTGTACGAGGACACGTTCCTCATCAACTCGGACATCACCAGCGGGTACTTGAAGCCGCTCGACCCGTACCTGGACCAGTGGAAGGACTGGGATCAGTTCATCGACACGGCCAAGACGGCGGCGAAGGCGGCCGACGGCAAGACGTACGGCGTGCCGGACGGCACGGACACGCGCGGCCTCTGGTTCAGCAAGGCGATCTTCAAGAAGGCGGGCCTGTCGGCGGACTGGCAGCCGAAGAACTGGGACGAGGTCCTCGACGCGGCCCGCGCGATCAAGGAGAAGGTCCCGGGCGTCACCCCCCTGAACGTCTACACCGGAAAGCCGGCCGGTGAGGCGGCGGCGATGCAGGGTTTCCAGATGCTCGCGTACGGCACGGGCAAGGACCCCCTGTACGACCCGGAGGCGAAGAAATGGGTCACGGGCAGCAAGGGCTTCAAGGACTCCCTGAACTTCGTGGAGACGGTCTACGAGGAGAAGCTCGGCCCCGACGTCTCCGACGCGCTCGATCCCAACTTCGCGACGCGCGTACGCGGTGAGCTGCTGCCCGAGGGCAAGCTGGGCATCGCCCTCGACGGCTCCTGGCTCCCCCAGGACTGGGGCGAGGGCGCCGGCCACGAGTGGCCGGAGTGGTCGCGGAAGCTGGGCCTCGCCGCCATGCCGACGCAGCACGGCCAGGCGCCCGGCAAGGTGAGCATGTCCGGCGGCTGGACGTGGGCGATCCCCTCCAAGGCGGGCAACCCCGACCTGGCGTTCAAGTTCATCGAGACGATGCAGACCAAGGCCAACGCCAAAAAGTGGTACGTCGCCAACTCCGGCATCGCGGTCCGCGAGGACGTCGCGGCCGACCCCTCGTACGTGAAGGCACAGCCCGGCATCAAGTTCTTCACGGACCTGGTCGCCTCGACGCACTACCGGCCCGCGTACCCCGCGTACCCGAAGGTCTCCACGGCGATCCAGGAGGCGATGGAGTCGGTGACGACGGGCGACAGCTCGGTGGAGGAGGCGGCGCGCGCCTACGACGAGGAGGTCGAGTCGGCGACGGACGGCGAGGTCACGAAGAAGTAGGGGGCGAGGGCGAGAGCGAGGGCGAGGGCGAGGGCGAGGGCGAGGGCGAGGGCGAGGGCGAGGGCGAGGGCGAGGGCGAGGGCGAGGGCGAGGTTCGGGGCTGGAGCCGGGGGGAGCCCCGAGTCCCACACCGCCCGCACCTCCCGCACCGCCCGCACCTCCCGCACCCCGCCGTCACCCGCCCTCACCACCCCGCGTCCCCGCGCCCCGCGTCCCCGCAGAGAGTGAGTGCCCGTACGTGACTACCGCACCCGCCGCCGGGCCCCCGGCCGGTCCTCCCGCCGGGCCCGGCGTCGACAAGACCGCGCCGGGACCGGCCGCCCCACCGCCGGGCCCCCGCGCCAGTACCCGTGTCCGCCGGGGTCTGCTCAGGGCCCTGCCCGTCTCCCCCGCCGTCGTCCTCCTCGCGCTGTTCCTCGCGGGGCCGATCGGCTACTGCGGGTACATCGCCTTCACCGACCTCCAGTTGACCGGTCAGGCCGAGTCCAGCTTCATCGGGTTCGACAACTTCCGTGAGGCCTTCGGCGACGAGCGGTTCCTCAACGCGGTCTGGCTCACCCTGGTCTTCACGGTCGTCTCCTCCCTCATCGGCCAGAACACGCTGGGCCTGGCCCTCGCCTCCCTCATGCAGCGCGCGTCGAAGCCGGTCCGCACCCTCACGGGCGCCATCGTCATCACGGCCTGGGTCCTGCCGGAGGTCGTCGCGGGCTTCCTGCTCTACGCGTACTTCCGCCGCGAGGGCACCCTGAACGCGGTCCTGGACTTTCTCCATCTCCCCACGCAGAACTGGCTGTTCACACTCCCGATCCTGGCGGTCTCGTTCGCGAACGTATGGCGCGGCACGGCCTTCTCGATGCTGGTCTACTCCGCCGCCCTCAACGAGATCCCCAAGGAGATCACCGAGGCCGCCGAGGTCGACGGCGCGGGCGGCTGGCGCCGCATGTGGCACATCACGCTGCCGATGATCCGCCGCTCGATCGGCACGAACCTCATGCTCAACACCCTCCAGACGCTCTCCGTCTTCGGCCTGATCTGGGTGATGACGCGCGGCGGCCCCGGCAACCGCAGCCAGACCCTCCCCCTGTTCATGTACGAGCAGGCCTTCCAGAAGAGCATGATCGGCTACGGCACGGCGGTGGCCCTGCTCCTCCTCCTGGTCGGCTCGCTCTTCTCCCTCGTCTATATGCGCCTACTGCGTACGGAGGTCTGAGTGCCCGTCAACAAACGTCTTCACGGGCCGCGTTCGCGCCGCACGAAGCACCGCCTGGCAGCGGACGCGGGCCTGCTGGTCGTGGCGGCGGCGTTCGTCCTCCCCCTGGCCTGGGTGGTCCTGTCCTCCTTCGACCCGAAGGCGGACCTGCGGGTACGGCTCCCCGACAGCCTCACCCTGGACAACTACGACAAGGTCCTCACCCCCGAGATCACCTTCACCCCGCTCCTCAACAGCCTCCTGCTGTGCGGCGGCGGCACCCTGCTCACGGTGGTCTGCGCGGCCCTCGCCGCGTACCCCCTCTCCCGCTACCGGTCCCGCCTGAACCGCCCCTTCATGCTGACGATCCTCTTCGCGACGAGCCTGCCGATCACGGCGATCATGGTCCCGGTGTACGCGCTGTTCGTACAGGTCGACCTGATCGACACGATGCAGGGCACGATCTTCTTCTTCGCCGCGTCCCAACTGCCCTTCGCCATCTGGCTGATGAAGAACTTCATGGACGGTGTCCCGAAGGAACTGGAGGAGGCGGCGTGGACGGACGGCGCGTCGTCCTTCCAGTCCCTGCTCCGGATCGTCCTCCCTCTGATGGGCCCGGGAGTGGCGGTGGTGACGGTCTTCTCATTCGTCATGATGTGGGGCAACTTCTTCGTCCCCTTCATGCTCCTGCTCACCCCGGAGCAGATGCCGGCGTCGGTCAGCATCAACGACTTCTTCGGCAACAAGGGGACGGTGGTCTACGGCCAGCTCGCCGCGTTCTCCATCCTCTACTCGACCCCGGTGATCCTCTTGTACGTCCTGGTCTCGCGCCGCCTGGGCGGGGGCTTCGCGCTGGGCGGGGCGGTGAAGGGGTGAGGCACAGAACTGTGACATACGTTCGGGCCGATACGTCCCTCGCGCCCCATTCGTGACGGCACATCTCCCTGGTATCAGGCCCGGCGTCGCACTAGCGTGCTGAGCCCGCGCCCTCTCCCACCTGCCAGGAGCCGACAGTGAACCGCCCTCTCCGCCTCGCGACGGCCGCGCTCACCGCGTCCGCGGCCCTGCTGCTGACGTCGTGCGGCAGTGACGACAAGTCCTCCGGGGCCGATGACAAGATCGCCGGTGCGGAGCAGGGGGACGGCAAGTCCAAGAAGCCCTCGCCCACACCGCAGGAGAAGCGGGCCGAGCGCCCCGAGATCAAGCTGCCGTCGGACCTGTCGTACGAGTTCGAGTGGACCAAGACCGGCGACAAGGACAAGGACGCGGTCCTGGCCGACACAGAGCAGTACCTGAAAGCGGTCGACATGGCCATCGCCGAGCAGAAGCCCCTGCACGAGGCCTACCGCTTCTACTCCGAAGGCGACGCGGCGGCCGCCAGCCAGAAGTTCGTCCAGGAATACGTCGAGTACAAGGACCGGATCACCGGCGCCAAGCGGTACTACAACGCGCGGGTCGACGTGACGGGCGGCAAGACAGCAGGCCTCGTCTACTGCGAGGACCAGCGCAAGGCGCACAACAAGAGCCTCAAGACAGGGAAGACCGCCAAGGCCGCCGCGCCTTCGAAGGACGACTTCGTGCTGTACAGCAGCCGACTGCGCGTGAACGAGCAGGGCGTCTGGGTCACCGAGACGACCACATCCGACCGGGGGAACGCCACATGTCAGCCGTGAGAAGGAAACCGCTCATAGCCGCCGGGGCCGTGGCGATGGCCGCGACGCTGCTCCTGTCGACGCCCGTGTCGGCGCGCACCGGCCACGGCGGCAGCACGAACGGCGCCGCCGAAGGCCCCACCGAGGACGGCGGCGACGGCTCCCTGCTGGCCACCGCCGGCGGCATCCGCTACGACGACTCCAAGAACGGCACGGGCCCCAAGGCCGGCCCCATCGCCCCCACGGGCGACTACAGCCCGCCCCCCTGCTGGTACGGCCCGGCCTACACGCCCGCCCAGTTCAAGAAGGAACGTGAGGCGGTCTGGGCGGTGGACTCCACGGGCCACCAGTGGGACCTGGAGCAGCGCAAGCGTTACGTCGAGGGCGAGCCGTACAAGAACTTCAACCTCGACAAGGCCGGCAAGGGCTACTGGTGGACGTCGTACCCCAACAAGACCTACCCGCCCGGCTGGGACAAGTGCACGGAGGAAACCTTCTGGGTCGACGAGAACGAGCCTCCCCCCGCCGACATCCCCACCATCGACCCGGAGATCCTGGCGAAACTCGCCTACGCCAGAATCCGCGTCCCCGGCACGAAGGTGTCCCTGGCTCCCGAGGCCGAGACCAAGGTGAACCTGCCCACCTGGGCCTGGCTGGACGGCGCGGAGTTCAAGCCGGTGTCGGTCACGGCCAGGGTGGACGTGCTCGACATCGAGGCGACGACGACCGCCGAACCGATCTCCCTCAAGATCGACCCCGGAACGCCGGACGCCGAGACGTATCCCGCGTCCGGTGTCTGCGACCTCCGAGGGGACAAGATCGGCGAGCCGTACGCCAAGGGCAAGTCCAAGGAGACCCCGCCCTGTGGCGTGAAGTACCTGCGCTCCTCGGGCGACGGTTCGTTCCCGCTGAAGGCGACGGTCACCTGGAAGATCCACTGGACCGGCACAGGCGTACCCGACGACCAGCAGCTCCCCGACGGTGAGTTCGGCGCGGAACAGGACGTGGTGGTCCAGGAGATCCAGGCCATCAACCGCTAGGTGACGGGGGTCGCGGTATGGCAGGGCATCGTCCACGGGACTGGCATGTCCTGGATCTGGACAAGGACCCGACCCCCGGCGATCCGGACCGGGTGCGCAAGCTCGCCAAGGACCTGCATGACTTCTCCGACGATGTCGGCAAGGTGCTGCGGGACATCAAGGGGATGGCGGGCGAGGACGCCATCTTGCAGTGGGCGGGCAAGACCGCCGAGGCCTTCGCCGAGAAGTTCGAGAAGGCCCCGGACAAGCTGAAGAAGCTCAAGAAGTCCTACGGGATGGCGGGCGACGCCCTCGCCGCCTACTGGCCGGAACTGGAGCGCGCCCAGTCCCTCGCCGACAAGGCGCTCATCAAGGGCCGCGAGGCCCAGGCCGACCTGTCCTCCGCCAAGTCCCGCCTCACCTCGGCCGACTCGTGGATGGAGAAGGCGGGCAAGGAAGCCGACAAGTACAAGGAGGACGGCGGCAAGGGCTCGGGCGGCGGCAAGGACGTACCCAAGCCCGACCCGGACAAGGTCAGGGCGGCCACCCGCAACGCGACCTCCGCCGAGAACGCCCAGAAGTCCGCCCAATCCGACGTCACCTCCGCGCAGAGCGCGCTGGACGCGGCGAAGAAGATGGCCGCCGACGCCCGCAAGATGCGCGAGGAGGCCGCCGGAACGGCCAAGCGGAAGATCGACGAAGCGTCCGACGCGGGTATCCCGAACCGCAAGTGGTGGGAGGAGATCGGCGACTGGGTCACCGACAACTGGGACACCATCATCGCCGTCTGCAAGGTCGTCGTCGCCGTCGTGGGTGTGATCGCGATGCCTTTGGCACCGTCCTTCAGGGCGGTGCGGGCCGACTTGAACCCCTTCAGCCCGCCCTTATGACCCACTACTGGGCCGTCGCACCTCGAAACAACGCCTCGCCGAGGACGGCCGCACCGTGCTGGAACAGGTCACCTTCGCCTGGGACGGTTTCGCGCTGTGCGAGCAGACGACCACCGGGCGGGGCCTGCCGAACGCCATCTCCCTCACATGGGATCACCTCGGCCGGCAGCCAGTGGCTCAGCGGGAGCGCGTCACCTCGGTCAATTCTCCGCAGGACGAGATCGACTCCCGCTTCTTCGCCATCGTGACCGACCTGGTCGGCAGTCTCGAAGAACCCGTACGCGTAGGCGACGCTCCAACGCGCCCCGTAGCTTCCCACCAATCCGCAACCTCGTAGGAACACACCGTAGTCGCCACCCCCAGGGGCGCCTACCGTGTGCCCGTGCAACCGAGCCCCCCGAGCCAGCCCACGCCCCCCTTCAATTTCCCCGCCGCCCGTCGCCTGCGCGAAGCGCTCGGGATGGCGCACGGGCATGTCGCGTACGGGATGCGGGCCGGATACGGGCTCACGTACATCACCGCCGACACCGTCGCCGCCTGGGAGCGCGGGCTCGCCTCGCCCAGCTCCGCCGAGCTCGCCGCGCTGGCGGCCACGCTCTGGTGTTCGCCCGGGGAACTCATGGGCGCCGCGCGGACCCTGCGCGAGCACCGGATCGCCCGGGGGCTCGCCCCCGAGGACGTCGCGCGGCAGGCGGGCGTCGAGATCCAGGCGTATCTGCGGATGGAGGAGACCAACGGCTGGCGCGGCAACGAGCGGCAGTCCGCCGCCCTCTCCCGCACCCTCGGCCTGTCGCTGCCCGACTTCGTGACCGTGACCGGGCGGTCCGAGCCGCTCGCCGAGCTGTTGCGCAGCGCCGTCACCACCCGGTGGCAGGGATACGTGCGGTCCGTCGCCAAGCTGCTGCCCGTGGAGCGGCGGCACGTCGAGGACGTGCTGCGGCAGATGCACGAGGACTACCAGTCACGGATGGCACGGACGCTGAGCTGGGGCGGCGGTGCCAGTTCGGACGCGTCCGGCGAGGCCGGGCGGGACTATCTCGAAAAGATCCTCGACCATTTCTGGCCCCTCGTCCGGGGCGGAGAGGGCGGACAGGGCGGACAGGGCGGACAGGGCTTCTAGAGGCGTCAAGCCTCCTAGCAGCGTCAAGCCTCCTAGAACACCGACTCCGCCTCGTCCATCCGGTCCTTCGGCACCGTCTTCAGCTCCGTCACCGCCTCCGCCAACGGCACCATCGTGATGTCCGTCCCCCGCAGCGCCGTCATCCTGCCGTACTCCCCGCGGTGCACCGCCTCCACCGCGTGCCAGCCGAAGCGGGTCGCGAGGACGCGGTCGTACGCGGTGGGGGTGCCGCCGCGCTGGACGTGACCGAGGATGACCGGCTTGGCCTCCTTGCCGAGGCGGGCCTCCAGCTCGTACGCGAGTGCCGTGCCGATGCCCTGGAAGCGCTCGTGGCCGAACTGGTCGATCGCGCCCTTGCCGTAGTTCATCGTTCCGTCCTGCGGGTGCGCGCCCTCGGCCACGCAGATCACCGCGAACTTCTTGCCGCGCGAGAACCGCTCCTCGACCAGCGTGACCAGGTCGGCGGGGTCGAAGGGGCGTTCGGGCAGGCAGATGCCGTGCGCGCCGCCGGCCATGCCGGACTCCAGGGCGATCCAGCCCGCGTGGCGGCCCATGACCTCCACCACCATCACGCGCTGGTGCGACTCGGCGGTGGTCTTGAGGCGGTCCATCGCCTCCGTGGCCACGCCCACCGCCGTGTCGAAGCCGAAGGTGCGGTCCGTGGAGGAGATGTCGTTGTCGATCGTCTTCGGAACGCCGACGACCGGCACGCCCGCCTCGGAGAGCATGCCCGCCGCCGTCAGGGTGCCCTCGCCGCCGATCGGGATGAGCGCGTCGAAGCCGCTCTTCTCGATCAGCACCTTGGCGTCGTCGCAGGCGGCGCGGAAGCGGCCGCGCTCCAGGCGGGAGGAGCCGAGGATCGTTCCGCCGCGGGCCAGGATGCCGCTGACCGCGTTGAGGTCGAGGGGGCGGTAGCGCCCGTCGAGCAGGCCCGCGTAGCCGTCCTCGAAGCCGATGACCTCGTCGCCGTAATGCGTCACGGCACGGTGCACGACCGACCGGATCACTGCGTTGAGGCCGGGGCAGTCGCCGCCCGCGGTGAGAATTCCGATACGCATCGCGCTGTGTCTCCTGCTCGCTGTTGGTACTTGTGAGCCGGTCCGATTGTTCCACGGCCGGAAGGGGGGCGCCGCTCACACCTGTCCGACGGATGTGCGTCCGATATAGGGGCAGGGGCCTTGTGACCCCTCTTGCAGGGCCTTTCGTCGGCGGGCGGCCTAGCCAGCCGCAGAGGTATTGTCAAGAGGGCACAGCCGCGATATCGGGTCATTTGTCCAGCCCGGACCAGTAAGCGGGCAAGCAGCGAAGAAGGGAAGAGCACGCGTGACGCGCAGCGTGTACGTGACCGGGATCGACCGCGGCGACGGCCGCCAGGTCGTCGAGCTGGGAGTCATGGAGCTCCTGACCCGCCAGGTCGACCGGGTCGGCGTCTTCCGGCCGCTCGTCCACGACGGCCCCGACCGTCTCTTCGACCTGCTGCGGGCCCGCTACCGCCTCTCGCAGGACGCCGCGTCCGTGTACGGCATGGACTACCACGAGGCGTCCGCGCTCCAGGCCGAGCAGGGCACCGACGAGCTGGTCTCGCGGATCGTCGACCGCTTCCACCGGGTCGCCGGGGAGTACGAGGTGGTCCTCGTCCTGGGTACGGACTTCGCGGCCACCCAGCTGCCGGACGAGCTGGCGCTCAACGCACGCCTCGCCAATGAGTTCGGCGCCTCCGTGATCCCCGTGGTCGGCGGCAAGAACCAGACCGCCGAGTCGGTGCGCGCCGAGACGCGCAACGCCCACCGCGCGTACGAGAGCCTGGGCTGCGACATCCTCGCGATGATCACCAATCGGGTGGCGCCCGCCGACCGCGACGAGATCCGCGAGCTGCTCGCCCCCGACCTGCCCGTGCCCTGCTACGTCCTGCCTGACGAGCCCGCGCTCTCCGCGCCGACGGTCGCGCAGATCACCCACGCCCTCGGCGGCCGCGTCCTGCTCGGCGACGACGCGGGGCTCGCGCGCGACGCCCTCGACTTCGTCTTCGGCGGCGCCATGCTGCCGAACTTCCTGAACGCCCTGACCCCGGGCTGCCTCGTCGTCACCCCCGGCGACCGCGCCGACCTCGTGGTGGGCTCGCTGGCCGCGCACAGCGCCGGCACGCCGCCCATCGCGGGCGTCCTGCTGACCCTGAACGAGCAGCCTGGCCAGGAGATCCTCACCCTCGCCGACCGCCTCGCGCCCGGCACCCCCGTCGTCGCGGTCTCCGGCGGCTCCTTCCCCACGGCGGCGGAACTCTTCGCCCTGGAGGGGAAGCTGAACGCCGCGACACCCCGCAAGGCGGAGACCGCCCTCGGCCTCTTCGAGCGGTACGTCGACACCGCCGACCTGCTGAGCCGCGTCTCCGCGCCCAGCAGCGACCGCGTCACGCCGATGATGTTCGAGCACAAGCTCCTGGAGCGGGCCCGCTCCGACCGGCGCCGCGTCGTGCTGCCCGAGGGCACCG
This sequence comes from Streptomyces sp. NPDC003379, assembly GCF_053589195.1. Taxonomy (NCBI): domain Bacteria; kingdom Bacillati; phylum Actinomycetota; class Actinomycetes; order Kitasatosporales; family Streptomycetaceae; genus Streptomyces; species Streptomyces sp. NPDC003379. Next base: position 33,162 of record NZ_JBSFRK010000051.1, read on the forward strand.
AGGAGCGCGTGCTGCGCGCCGCCGACGTGCTGCTGCGCCGGGGCGTCTGCGACCTGACGCTGCTCGGCCCGGTGGAGCTGATCCGCAAGAAGGCCGCCGACCTCGGCGTGGACCTCGCCGACTCCGAGCTGATCGACCCGCAGACCTCCGAGCTGCGGGACCGTTTCGCCGGGAAGTACGCGGAGCTGCGCGCCCACAAGGGCGTCACCGTCGAGCTGGCGTACGACGTGGTGGCGGACGTGAACTACTTCGGCACGCTGATGGTCCAGGAGGGCCTGGCCGACGGCATGGTGTCGGGCTCCGTGCACTCCACGGCCGCGACCATCCGGCCCGCTTTCGAGATCATCAAGACGAAGCCTGGGGGCACCTCCCGGGGCGAAGCCCCAGGGGGAGCCTCGATCGTGTCGTCGGTCTTCTTCATGTGCCTCGCCGACAAGGTCCTCGTGTACGGGGACTGCGCGGTGAACCCGGACCCGAACGCCGAGCAGCTCGCGGACATCGCCGTCCAGGCGGCCGCCACCGCCGAGCAGTTCGGTGTCGACCCGCGGATCGCGATGCTCTCGTACTCGACGGGTACGTCCGGTTCGGGCGCCGACGTCGACAAGGTGCGCGAGGCCACCGAGCTGGTGCGCGGCCAGCGGCCCGACCTGAAGATCGAGGGGCCGATCCAGTACGACGCCGCCGTGGAGCCCTCGGTCGCGGCGACCAAGCTGCCCGGCTCGGACGTCGCGGGCCAGGCCAGCGTGCTGATCTTCCCGGACCTCAACACCGGCAACAACACCTACAAGGCCGTGCAGCGCTCGGCCGGCGCGATCGCCGTCGGCCCGGTCCTCCAGGGCCTGCGCAAGCCGGTCAACGACCTGTCCCGGGGCGCCCTCGTCCAGGACATCGTCAACACCGTCGCCATCACGGCCATCCAGTCCCAGACGCCCTAGCCCGCGCCCTCGCCCTCGCCCTCCGCCTGCCCCCCACAGAAAGTGCCGCATTCCGTGACCGCCACTCGCGTACTCGTCCTCAACTCCGGCTCCTCCTCGGTCAAGTACCAGCTGCTCGACATGCGCGACAGCTCACGTCTGGCCGTCGGCCTGGTCGAGCGGATCGGCGAGGAGACCTCACGGCTCAAGCACACCCCGCTCGTCGGCGACGGCGCGGAGTCCCGCGAGCGCGAGGAGCCGATCGCCGACCACGAGGCGGCGCTCAAGGCCGTCGCCGAGGAGCTTGCCGCCGACGGCCTCGGCCTCGACTCCCCCGAGCTGGCCGCGATAGGCCACCGGGTGGTGCACGGCGGGCTGAGGTTCAGCGCGCCGACCGTGATCACCGATGAGGTGCTCAAGGAGATCGAGCGGCTGGTGCCGGTCGCCCCGCTGCACAACCCGGCCAACATCACCGGCATCCGCACCGCCCGGGCGCTGCGCCCCGACCTGCCGCAGGTCGCCGTCTTCGACACCGCGTTCCACACGACGATGCCGGAGTCCGCGGCGCGCTACGCGATCGACGTGAAGACCGCCGACGAGCACCGCGTGCGGCGCTACGGCTTCCACGGCACCTCGCACGCGTACGTCTCGCGGCAGACCGCGAAGCTGCTGGGCAAGGCGCCCGAGGACGTCAACGTCATCGTGCTGCACCTGGGCAACGGCGCCTCCGCGTCGGCCGTGCGGGGCGGAAAGTGCGTCGATACGTCGATGGGGCTCACCCCGCTTGAGGGGCTCGTAATGGGTACCCGCTCCGGTGACATGGACCCGGCGGTCATCTTCCACCTGGCGCGCGTCGGCGGGATGTCCATCGACGAGATCGACGCCCTGCTCAACAAGAAGAGCGGTCTGATCGGACTCTGCGGCGACAACGACATGCGGGAAATCCGGCGCCGGGTCGACGCGGGGGACGAGGAGGCCGCGCTCGCCTTCGACATCTACATCCACCGTTTGAAGAAGTACATCGGCGCCTATTACGCGGTGCTCGGCCGCGTGGACGCCATCGCGTTCACGGCGGGGGTCGGCGAGAACGCGGCGCCGGTGCGGGAGGCGGCCGTGGCGGGCCTGGAGGAGCTGGGTCTCGCGGTCGACGGCGCACTCAATTCCGTACGTTCCGACGAAGCGCGGCTCATTTCGCCGGAGTACGCGCGCGTGGCCGTCGCCGTGGTCCCCACGGATGAGGAACTGGAGATCGCGAACCAGACATACGCGCTGGTCGGGAACGTATCGGCGCCGTAATTCGATAATCGCGTCGGCACCGCAACTGAGCGCCCTTCCGCCCATTTGTAGATTCCACCAGACGGAATATTCCGAGCCGAAACAAACCGATAGGATCGCCCCCATGCGCCGTTCCAAAATCGTCTGCACGCTTGGCCCCGCCGTCGACTCCGAAGAGCAGCTCGTCTCGCTGATCGAGGCCGGCATGAACGTGGCCCGCTTCAACTTCAGCCACGGCACGCACGCCGAGCACCAGGGCCGGTACGACCGTGTCCGCTCGGCCGCCGCGAAGACCGGCCGCGCGATCGGCGTCCTCGCCGACCTGCAGGGCCCGAAGATCCGTCTGGAGACCTTCGCCGAGGGCCCCGTCGAGCTGGTACGCGGTGACGAGTTCACCATCACCACCGAGGACGTGCCCGGCGACAAGTCGATCTGCGGCACGACCTACAAGGGTCTGCCCGGTGACGTCTCCAAGGGCGACCAGGTCCTCATCAACGACGGCAACGTCGAGCTGCGCGTCGTCGAGGTGGACGGCCCCCGCGTGAAGACGATCGTCGTCGAGGGCGGTGTCATCTCCGACCACAAGGGCATCAACCTGCCCGGCGCGGCCGTCAACGTCCCCGCCCTGTCCGAGAAGGACATCGAGGACCTGCGCTTCGCCCTGAAGATGGGCTGCGACATGGTCGCCCTGTCCTTCGTGCGGGACGCGGGCGACGTCAAGGACGTCCACAAGGTGATGGACGAGGAGGGCCGCCGGGTCCCCGTCATCGCCAAGGTGGAGAAGCCGCAGGCCGTCGCCAACATGGAGGGCGTCGTCGCGGCGTTCGACGCCGTGATGGTGGCCCGTGGCGACCTGGCCGTCGAGTACCCGCTCGAAAAGGTCCCGATGGTGCAGAAGCGCCTCGTGGAGATGTGCCGCCGCAACGCCAAGCCGGTGATCGTCGCGACCCAGATGATGGAGTCGATGATCACCAACTCGCGCCCCACGCGCGCCGAGGCGTCCGATGTCGCCAACGCGATCCTGGACGGCGCCGACGCGGTCATGCTGTCGGCCGAGTCGAGCGTCGGCGCCTACCCGATCGAGACCGTCAAGACGATGTCGAAGATCGTCGCGGCGGCCGAGGAGGAGCTGCTCTCCAAGGGCCTGCAGCCGCTCGTGCCCGGCAAGAAGCCGCGTACGCAGGGCGGCTCGGTGGCCCGCGCCGCCGCCGAGATCGCGGACTTCCTGGGCGCCAAGGCCCTGGTCGCCTTCACCAAGTCCGGTGACACGGCCCGCCGCCTGTCCCGCTACCGCGCGGCCCAGCAGATCCTGGCCTTCACCACCGACGAGTCGACCCGCAACCAGCTCACGCTGAGCTGGGGCGTGGACACGTACGTCGTGCCGCACGTCGACAACACCGACGCGATGGTCGAGATCGTCGACGCCGAGCTGATCAAGCTCAACCGCTTCAACGACGGCGACACGGTCGTCATCACCGCGGGCTCGCCCCCCGGCGTCCCCGGCACCACCAACATGGTGCGGGTGCACCACCTCGGCGGCGTGGACCGCGACTGACGGTCCGCCTCCTCCGCACCCCCCTCGTACTCCTTCGTACGTACGCACTGAGGGCGCCCCCTGCTACAGGGGGCGCCCTCGGTGTCGTACGGTCAGTCGCTGATCGACTGGTGCAGGCCGGGGATCGTCAGGTCGCCGCCGAACTGGCCCGCCTGCTGCACCTTCACATCCGTGAAGTGGATCAGCGGGATGTTCAGCGGCGGCGGGTGCTCGGGGTCGAAGGTGATCGGGATGAGCCCGAACAGCTTGCCCGATATCCGCTCGGTGTACATCGTCGTCTCGCCGTTGCGGATGGTGGACGTGGAGCCCTTCGCGGCCTCGACGTGGTACTTCTTCCCGGCCGGTCCCTCGACGATCTGGTGCAGGTCGCCGATGTCCGTCTTCTGCACGACGTACTTCAGGGCCTGCTTGGTCCGGCCGCCCGGCATCGTGAGGTTCACGACGCCCTGGTAGTCGGCGCCCATGAGCGTCAGGGCGCTGGCCTCCAGGTGCCACGGCTGGTTCGGGATCGGCACGGGCGTCTGCTCGCCCTTGCCGTCGACCTTCTTCTCTACGACGCAGGGGAACGGCTTCTTGCCGTTCTCGTCGGGGGCGAGCGGGTCCTCGGCCTTGTCCGCCTCGCCGTCCGTGACCTCGTCGGCCTCGTCCTGGGCCTTGTCGACGCCGTCCTCGACCTTGTCGGCCGTGTCCTTGACGGGCTCGGTGGTCTTGTCCGTCGTGTCCTTGGCCGGGTCCTGGGGGGACTTGGTGTCCTTCGGGGCGGACGGGTCCGGGCTCTCGGGCTGCTTCTCGTCGGGCTTGTCGGACTCGGCGGGCTTGTCCGGCTCGGCGGGCTCGTCGGGCGTGAAGGCGTCCTTGAGGGCGTCGCCGAGACCCAGCGGGTCCCAGGGGTTCTTGGGCTCGGCCGGCTCGGGCTCCGGATCCGGCTTCGGGTCCGGCTTCGGCTCGGGCTCCGGCTTCGGGTCCGGGTCCGGCTTCGGCTTCGGCTTCGGGGCCTCGTCCTTGTCGCCCGCGGACGGCGCGGGATCCGGTTCGGGTTTGTCACCGGGGTCCTTGTCACCGGCGTCCTTGTCACCGGTGGAGGGCGACGTGGGCCCGGACGGCTCGTCGGCCTTCTCGTCCGCTTCCGCGTCCTTGTCCGGCGCCGTGACGCAGGGGCCGTCCTGGAAGGGGTTCTCGGGCACACCGGGCTTCGCCTGTGCGAGCGTCGGCGTCAGGCCCATGCCCATCAGGACCGCCGTGGGCATGGCGGCAAGGGCTATCGCCTTGCCCGCGGGCACCTGGAGCCGGGTCAGCAGCGGCTTTTTGGGTGCCGCGTGGCGCGGCCCGGTTCTCGCACGAGGCGCGCCCGCGGAGCTCTCGTGGTGCACCTCGTCAGCCGGCACGGTGCCTCCCGTTCGTCCCGTTCGTCGGGCTCGTTCCTGACAGATCGTCCTGCCCGCCGCTCACCCCACCCGCGGCCGCCGTGGTGGCGGGCTCGGGAGCCCCGTCGCGCACGGGGTCGCCGGGCCCCTGGGTCATACGCCTCTTCGCGGGCTCACCGGCGGGCCGTGCGGGCGCCCAGGAGACGCCGAGGGCGCCGCCGAGCAGGGCGAGCAGGAAGCCGATGACGAAGCCGCCGAAGTTGGAGACCACCAGGGAGACCAGGGCGAGCAGAATCGCCGCGACGCCCGCGAAGACCCGGGAGTGCGGCTGGAACCACATGGTCAGGCCGAGCACGACCAACAGCACGCCGATGATCAGGGATCCGGCGCCGGCGGTGGTCGCCATCCGGATCGTCATCGTGCCGAGCGTGAGGTTCGCATACGGGAAGTACATGATCGGGATGCCGCCGAGCATCGTCAGCAGACCACCCCAGAACGGGCGCTGACCGCGCCACCCCCGGAACGATCGGCGCATCCGGCCGAGCTTGTCGCCCAGTCCCACTTGCGCTTCGGCGCTCATGTCGTACAGCTCCTCGGGAACGGCGTTGGTTCTGTGTGTGGTGCGGAGTGGGTGTCGTGCGGATTCGGGCACGGGGACGGCTCCGTCATATGCCGGCGCGCCCCCGCGCCCGGCCGTTCACAGCGGCGAGTGCGTACCGAACTGCGTACGACCTACCGGGGCAGCGTCAACCGCCCTAGTAGCACTCGTGCTTGCCCTTCTTGACCGACATCGCGAGGCCGGAGAGCTTGAAGGTGCCGGCCGTGGTCGCCCACGCGCGCTGCTCGACGTCGGTGAACTTCACCGACTCCGCCTGCTGCGCGAACGAGTCCGGGACGTACTTGTCGTTCGTCGCCGGACCCGGCCCCTTGGTGGTCTGGTCGACCGAGACACCGATGTCGACCTTGTGGAAGGTCGCGTTGGCCCTCAGGTCGTCGGCGTCGATGTACAGCTTCTTGGCGATGACCTTGGGACCACCGGGCCGGCCCGCCTTGAGGGTCATCGACACATCGCCGAAGACCGGTACCGGGACGACCACGGACTGGCACAAGTTGGTGATCGTGGCCGACTCCAGGCCGACGACGGCGACCGGGTGGTTACCCGACTTGCCGTGGTCCAGGGCCCCGTACTGGATGAATCCCTTGCCCTTGAGTTCGTCGGCAGTCACCTTGAACTGCTGACCCGACACACTGAACGATGCCGCGAGCGCGCCCTGGGACAGGGCGACGCCTATCGCGGCAGTCGCCGCGACGCTCGGCACCATGACCACGGCGAACCGCTTCCATCTGGTTCCGCCACGAGCCACGGACTCCATGACTTTCCTCCTTCTCGGACGTACATCTCCGGCCCTGACTGCTCCCGCTCGGGCGGCTCAGCCGGGCAGGGATGGGAGAAGTGCTACGTCCTCGGGAAGGAGAGCGCCCGCATCGGAGGCGCGATCCGCACCACACATCACCGGCGATCACCCCCGAGCGACAACCACTGGTCGCGCCTGACGCATCACGCACAACCTCACGGACAGGCCCTGCCGGGGACGGCAGAGACCCCCCTGTCCAAGACCGGCGACGGCGTCACCGGTCTACTCGGTGGGGACCCGAAGCGCCCGCTCCCCGACTGGCTGTCGGACTGCGGGTCATCGGACCGAGCGTCGCCGATCGTGGTGCATTCTCGGCCGCCGCACAAGGGGGTTCATTACTGGCTAGTAACGGCCGGATAACCGAACCGCGACCACGCGGTATCGGTCGGCCACGGACGGTGGCTCAAGGGCCGGGCCCAGAACGGGATATGAGCGGGCGAAACCGCCCAGAGGGCGGCCCGCACCTTACTGCAAGTAACAGTGGCCGTGTTTGCCAATTTTTGGCAAATCACGGCCACTGTCGCGTCCTGGGAACAGAGTTTTCACTCGGGCATCACAAGCCCCGGCTTTTACGGACTGGTCAGAAAAGCACCCGGGCCAGCGCCGTGCGCGCGGTCATCACACGCGGGTCGTCCGCGCCCACCACCTCGAAGAGTTCGAGGAGCCGCACCCGCGCGGCGTCGCGGTCGTCGCCCGCCGTGCGGCGCACCGCGTCGATGAGCCGCCCGAAGGCGTCCTCGACATGACCGCCCACCAGGTCGAGGTCGGCCGCCGCGATCTGCGCCGACACGTCCGCGGGCCTGTCGGCCGCGTCCTTGCGGACCTGCTGCGCGTCAAGTCCCTGGACGCGCTGGAGCAGTTCGGCCTGGGCGAGACCGAGCTTGGCCTCGGTGTTGGCCGGATCGTCGCTGAGTACGTTCTTGTACGCCTGTACGGCACCGCCCAGATCACCGGCGTCCAGCGCCTGGACGGCCGCTTCGAGCAGGGCGTCGTAGGGACCGGCCGGCATTTCGGCCGGTGCGGGGGCCTGCTGCCCCGGGGCTCCCTGGGCGTCGGCGTCGACCACGAGGCCGGTCAGGCCGAAGCGCTCCTCGCCGACCTGGATGAGCTGGTCCAGGGTCTGGCGGATCTGCGCCTCGGGGGCGGCGCCCTGGAAGAGGGGCAGGGCCTGTCCCGCCACCACCGCGAAGACGGCCGGGATCCCCTGGACCCCGAACTGCTGCATCAGCATCTGGTTCGCGTCGACGTCGATCTTGGCGAGGAGGAAACGGCCGTTGTACTCCTGCGTGAGCCGCTCCAGGAGGGGGCTCAGCTGCTTGCACGGCTCGCACCACTCGGCCCAGAAGTCGATGACGACCGGGACCTCGGTGGACCGCTGCAGGACCTCGCGCTCGAAGCCCGCCTCGTCGACATCGATGACCAGGCTCGACGGGGACACCGCGGCGCCCGCCGCGCCCCCGCCCTGCCGGGCCGCTTCGGCGCGCGCCTGCTCCGCCTTCGCCTTGGCCTCCTGGGCCGCCTTCACGGCGGCGAGGTCGACGACTCCGCTCATGGACATGTTCCGTGGCTGCATGAGTACATCCTCCCCCAAGCCGTACGCGAACCGCGCCCGTCCGTGGCCCCCCGCCGGATTGCGGGGTCACAGGGGGGCACGGTCCAAGGTCCCGAGGGGGACCGTCGGTTGGCGCGGGGTCCCCACCCCGGGCCGGTCGTGCTGCGTGGTTGTCGTTCGTGGTTGTCGCTCGTGGCTTTCGCTACGGCTCGTAGCGTAACTGCCGTGTCCCGGGTGTGGACAGGTGCCGTCGGTGATCTCCCTCACTGTGGTGTCCGCGGGGCTCCCGGGACAGTCCGTACTGGCCGGTATGGTCGCGGCCATGCAGAGCCGTACGTCCACCACTGCTGCCGCCCACCGCACCGGTGGGCGCCCGCGCAGCGCCACCGCCGACGCCGCGATCCTGGAGGCGACCAGGCAGGGGCTCGTCGAGCTGGGCTGGTCCAAGCTGACGCTCGGCGCCGTCGCGACGCGGGCGGGGGTCGCCAAGACCACTCTGTACCGACGCTGGGCGGGCAAGAGCGAGCTGGTCGTGGACGCGGTGGCGGAACTCTTCGACGAGCTCGAACTGCCTGACCGGGGCAGCCTGGCCGCCGACATCGAGGGCGTGGTCCTGCAGTTCGCGGTGCTGCTCGGGCGGCCCGAGACGAAGACGGCGCTCATGGCGGTGGTCGCCGAGTCGACGAGGGACGAGCCGCTGCGGCACCGCATCCGCACGTCCATCGTCGACCGCCAGAAGCGGCTGGTCCTCGCGGGGCGGGAGCGGGCGCAGGAGCGGGGCGAACTCCCCGCCGAACCGGACCCCGCCGCCGCGGGCCGCACGGCCGACCTCATCTTCGACGTGATCGCCGGCGCGGTGGTCCACCGCGCGCTGGTCAGCGCGGAACCGGTGGACGAGGAGTGGGCCCGCCGCTTCACGCTGCTGCTGCTGGGGGGACTGGCCGCGGCGGCCTCGGCGACCGCATGACTCAGACCTGGTAGCGCTCCGGCGCGAAGAGCCGGAGGTTGTCCGCCACCCAGGCGGAGGTCAGTTCGAGGCCCGCCGTGAGGGAGACCTGAGGTTCCCAGCCCGCCCACTGCCGCGCCCGGGAGTTGTCCGACAGGAGCCGCTCCACCTCGCTGCCCGAGGGGCGGAGCCGCGCGGGGTCGACCACCACGGAGGCATCCCGGCCGGACGCCGCGATCAGCGCCTCCGCGAGGTCGCCGATGGAGATCTCCCGGCCCACGCCGAGATTCACCGCGTGGCCCAGCGCCCGGTCGCAGACCGCCATCGCCATGAAACCCCGCGCCGTGTCCGTCACGTACGTGAAGTCCCGCGTGGGCGTCAGCGACCCCAGCTTGATCTCCCGCGCCCCCGCGTGGAGTTGGGCGAGGATCGTGGGGATCACCGCACGGGCCGACTGCCGCGGCCCGTACGTGTTGAAGGGGCGGACGACCGTCACCGGCAGTTCGAAGGCGTGCCAGTGCGACAGCGCCAGCATGTCGGCGCCGATCTTCGATGCGGAGTACGGCGACTGCGGCTGGAGCGGGTGGGATTCGGCGATCGGCGCCGTCAGCGCGGTCCCGTACACCTCACTCGTGGAGGTGTGGACGAGCCGCCGCACGGAGTGCCGACGGCACGCCTCGGCGATGTTCTCGGTGCCGACGACGTTCGTCTGGACGTACGCGCCCGGGGAGTCGTACGAGTACGGAATGCCGATCAGCGCGGCCAGGTGGAAGACCGTGTCGCACCCGGCGACCGCGTCCATCACGCGCCCCGCGTCCCGCACGTCCCCCGCGATCGTCTCGACCCGCGGATCACCGAGGAGATGCGCGAGGTGCCCCTTCTCCGCGTACGGCTTGTAGTGCACGAGGGCACGGACCTTCGCGCCCTCCGCGAGCAGCAGGTCGACGAGCGTCGAACCGATGAAGCCCTCGGCTCCGGTGACGAGGACGGTGCGGTCCCGCCAAGAGAAAGACGTGTTCATGCGTACTCCAAGTGGGGTGAGGGGTGGGCGAGCCGGAGGACCCGCTCCGCCAGCAGGTCGGCGGCGCGGGCGTGCGGTCCCGGGTCCGCGGCGCCGCTCATGGCGGCGAGCCGCGCGGGGTCGGCGAGCAGCGGCCCGACCAGCTCCGCGAGGCGTTCCGCGGTGGTCTCGGCGTCGGGCAGCAGCAGGCCGGCGCCCGCGTCGGTGAGGACCCGGGCGTTGTGGGTCTGGTGGTCGCCGGGCGCGTGCGGGTAGGGCACGAGGACGGCGGGGACCCCGGTGGCGGCCAGTTCGGCGACGGTCGCGGAGCCGGCGCGGCAGACGACGAGGTCGGCGGCGGCGTAGGAGAGGTCCATGCGGTCGAGGTAGGGGACGGCGCGGGCGATCGCGTCGCCGCCCGCCGACGCGAGCCGCGCCCGTGTCTCCGCGAGGGCGGCCGGGCCGGTCTTGATGAGGAGGTGGACGTCCCCGCGCCCACGCCCCCGCCACCGCTCCGCGAGCCCGACCGCGGCCTCGGTGAGCCGGGCCGCCCCGAGGCTGCCGCCGTTGAAGAGGACGAGGCGGGCCCCGGCCGGTACGCCGAGCGCGCGCCGCGCCTCGTCGCGCAGCGCGGCCCGGTCGAGCGCGGCGAGCGGCGCGGCGATCGGCATCCCGGTGGTGTGCGCGCGTTCGCCGCCCGGCAGGTGCGCGCGGCTGCGGTCGAAGGCGACGGCGATGTGGGGGGTGAGCCGGGCGGCGAACCGGTTGGCGCGCCCCGGTACGGCGTTGGACTCGTGGATGAGGCTCGGCAGGCCGGCCATGCGGGCGCCGACGATGACGGGGGCGCTGGGGTAGCCGCCCATGCCGACGGCGACCTGCGCGCCCTGCTCGCGCAGGATGGCCCGGCACTGGGCGCCGGACCTCACCAGCGCGGCGGGCAGCAGATAGCGGCGGGCGCCGAGCGACGGGTCGAAGGGGATCATGTCGACGGTGTGCAGGCGGTACCCGGCGTCCGGTATCAGCCGGGTCTCCAGGCCCCGCTCGGTGCCGACGAAGGAGATCACCGCGCCCGGCACGGCGCGGCGCAGCGCGTCGGCGAGGGCGAGGCCGGGATAGATGTGCCCGCCGGTGCCGCCCGCGCCGATCACGACGGAGAGACCGGCGCCGCCGGAGTGAGAGGTTCGCATGGCAGGGAAGCCTCACGCGAGGGTCTAAGAGGGTTTTAAGAGCCGCGTTTGGCACCTTTGACCCATGAGCTTCACGAGCTTCACGAGCCCGACCGGCAGAGGCGGCCCGCCGGGCGCGGGCGAGGCGGCGGCGCACAAGATCCTCGTCGTCGACGACGACCCGGAGGTCCGTGCCGCCGTCGAGGACGCCCTGACCGTCGAGGGCCACCTGGTGCGCGGGGCGGCCGACGGCCACCGCGCGCTCACGGCGGTGGCCCGCTGGGAGCCGGATCTCGTGGTCCTGGATGTCCTGATGCCGGTCATGGACGGTCTCGCGGTCTGCCGTCAGCTGCGCGCGGCGGGCGACCGTACTCCCGTGCTCGTCCTGACCGCGCTGGACTCGGTGAGCGAGCGCGTGGACGGCCTGGACGCGGGCGCCGACGACTACCTGGTCAAGCCCTTCGCCCTGGACGAGCTGGTGGCCCGCGTGCGGGCGCTGCTGCGGCGCGCGACCCCGGAGCGGCCCGCGAGCGACGGCGACGACCTCTCGTACGGTGATCTCGTCCTGGACCCCGCGACCCGCACCGGGCGCCGCGGCGGGCGCCGGATCGAGTTCAGCCGCACGGAGGCCGTCCTCCTGGAACTGCTGCTGCGCAACGCCGGGCAGGTCCTGCCGCGCGAGCTGATCCAGCGGGCGGTGTGGGGCCGCGACTTCGGCCCCGACTCCAACTCCCTCGCCGTGTACGTCGGTTATCTGCGCCGCAAGCTGGAGTCGGGCGGCGAGCCACGCCTGGTCCACACCGTGCACGGCGTCGGCTACCGGCTGGGCTCGCCGTGAGCGCGCGGCGCAGGCTGGGCGCGCGCTGGCGGCGCCGCAGGCCGCTGCGGACCCGCCTCGCGCTGGCCGCGGCGGCGGCCGTGGCGCTGGTGGCGGTCGGGGTGTGCGCCGCCGCGTTCTTCGTGATCCGCTACAAGCTGTACCAGCAGCTCGACCAGAACCTCGCCCAGTCGGCGACGCTCATCGCCCAGCAGCACCGCGACGAGGGCCTTGGCGTGATGACGGGCGAGTGCCGGTTCCTCGGCGCGCCCGCCTGCTCGCAGATCGTCCCGGCGGCCACCGCCGAGGACCCCGCGGAGCCGTATCTGCTGCCGGTGACACGGGCGACGCGCGAGGTCGCCTCGGGCCGGCGGGCGCCGTACTACACGAACTTCACGCTGCCCGGCGGGAAACCGGGCCGGATGTACACCACCACCTTCGGCAGGAGCGAGGCCGTGCAGGTGGCCCTGCGCGCCGACATCGCCGAGCGCGGTGTGCGCCAGGCGGCGTCGCTGCTCCTCGCGGTGGGCGGCGCCGGCGTCCTGCTCTCCGCGGTCGGCGGCTACTGGGTCTCACGCACCGGCCTCGCCCCGATCACCCGGCTCACCGCCACGGCCGAACGCATCGCCGCCACGCGCGACGCCCGGCACCGCATCGAGCTGCCGACGGGCCCGCCGGGCCGCGAGGGCCATCAGGACGAGGTCACGCGGCTCGCCGCCACGTTCAACACGATGCTCGCCGAGCTGGAGGAGTCCGTCGCCGCCCGCCGCCGCCTGGTCGCCGACGCCTCCCACGAGCTGCGCACCCCGCTGACGGCGCTGCGTACGAACGCGGAACTCCTCGCCAAGGCGGACCGTCTGACGCCGGCCCAGCGCGAGCGAGCGGCGGGCGCCCTCGGACGCCAGCTGCGCGAGGTCACCGGCCTGGTCAACGACTTGATCGAGCTGGCCAGGGACGAGGAGCCGCGGCCCCTCCTTGAGGAGGTGCGGCTCGCTCCGCTGGCCGCCCACGCGGTGGAGGCGGCGCGCGGCCACTGGCCGGCGGTCCCCTTCACGCTCCAGGTCGCGCCCCAGGCTGCTGACCTCAGCATCCCCGGCGTACCGGCGCGGCTGTCCCGGCTGCTCACCAACCTCCTCGACAACGCGGCCAAGTTCAGCCCGCCCGGCACGCCCGTCGAGCTTTCCCTGACGGCGACCGAGCTGACCGTGCGCGACCACGGGCCGGGCATCGCGGAGGAGGACCTGCCGCATGTCTTCGACCGCTTCTACCGCGCCGAGAAGGCCCGCGCCCTGCCGGGCTCGGGCCTGGGCCTCGCGATGGCCCGCCAGATCGCGCACGCCCACGGGGCGGAGCTGACGGCGGAACGGGCACCGGGCACAGGCGCCCTGTTCCGTCTCGTCCTGCCTACTTCTTAGCCCAGGCGCAACTGCCGAGCGTGGCCCGGTCCTTCGCGACGAGGCGGTCCGCTTCCCGCGCCGCCAGCACCCGCGTGTGCTTGCCCTTGCACACGACCGTCCGCTCGCCGTGCCCCGCGAGGTCCACCAGGATCTGGTCCCAGTGGCGGTACTGCACGTCATGGCCCGAGTCGGCGTAGCTGCGCACCTTGGGGGTGCCGGGCAGCTCCTGCCGCCAGGTCTTCAGCGTCTCCGGGGGCACGGTGGTGTCCTTCTTGCCGCCGTAGAGGTAGACCGGTGCGTCCAGCTTCGACAGGTCGGGGCCGGGGCGCTCGCAGTACAGCCGCTGCTCGTGCACCTGGGGCGCCGGATCGGACTGCTGGCCGCGCTGGTTGTAGGTGCGCGCGCCTTCCTCGTACGCCGTGTCGGCGAAGCCCGGTATCGACTTCACGGGGCTGTCGTCGGGGAACGCCCACCACTTGCGGGGGTCCTTGATCTGGTCCTTCACGGCGGTGGCGAGCGCGTCGTCGGACAGACGGCAGAACGCGGGCCTGGTGCCGTAGGGCGGGAGCGCGGCGGCGAGGTGCAGCGCGGAGACCCGGCCCGGGGCCTTCGCGACGAGCTCGGCGGCGTAGGGGCCGCCGCCCGAGATCGCGACGACGGAGAAGTCCCGCACCTTCAGGCGGTCCATGACGGCCAGGGCGTCCTCGGCGAAGTCCTCCTTGCCGAGCCCCTTGTCGAACTCCGTGTCGCCGAAGCCGTTGCGCTCGACGGAGACGAGGCGCAGGCCCAGGTCCTCGCGCGTCGTGCGGAAGAAGTCCGTCATGTGCGCGGCCCGGGCGCTCGTACCGGTGCCGCCGACGTACAGGACGGGGCGGCCGTCGCGCGGCCCCTGGTCGATGTAGTGGGCGGTGCGGCCGCTGTCCAGCTTCGCGGCGCGCACCTCGGGCCCGAGCGAGTCGAAGTCGTCCTGCACCTTGGGCTCGGGCGGCGGGCTCGCACTCACCTCACCGGAACCGCCCACCAGCAGTGCACCGAGGACGGTGAGGGTGGCGGCTCCTATGGCGATGGCGGCGGTACGGGCGTGGCCGGTCGAGGTCACGGATGACTCCAGGGGCGGGGGTGGGGAACGGGGCGCGCCTACCCATCCTGGGGAACTTAAACCTGCTCCTTTCCGTGCGGGACACGGGGGCTGGGCGCGCGGCTCCCCGCGCCCCTTCGGGGCCCGGCCCCCGCGCCCCTCGCCCTAGAACCCCGGCGGCTCCACGTAAACGCCCCACTCGTCCCGCAGAACCCCGCAGATCTCCCCGAGGGTCGCCTCGGCCCGCACCGCCTCCAGCATGGGCACGATCATGTTCGACCCGTCCCGCGCGGCGGCGAGCATCGCGTCGAGCGAGGCACGAACCCGCGCGTCGTCCCGCCGCTCCTTGCGCCCCCCGAGCTCGCGGACCTGCTCCCGCTCGACCTCGTGACTGACCCGCAGGATCTCCAGGTCACCGGTGACGGAACCCTTGAGGCAGTTGACGCCGACGACCCGCTTGTCGCCCTTCTCCACGGACCGCTGGTACTGGAAGGCGGACTCGGCGATCTCGCCGGTGAACCAGCCGTCCTCTATGCCCCGCAGAATTCCGGAAGTGATCGGCCCCACGGGGTGCTGCCCGTCGGGGCAGGCCCGCCGTCCCCGCTCCCTGATCTGTTCGAAGATCTTCTCGGCGTCGGCCTCGATACGGTCGGTGAGCTGCTCGATGTACCAGGACCCGCCCAGCGGGTCCGCCACGTTGGCGACGCCGGTCTCCTCCATGAGGACCTGCTGGGTGCGCAGCGCGATCTCGGCGGCCTGCTCGCTGGGCAGCGCGAGGGTCTCGTCGAGGGCGTTGGTGTGCAGCGAGTTCGTGCCGCCGAGCACCGCCGCGAGGGCCTCGACTGCCGTGCGTACGACGTTGTTGTACGGCTGCTGGGCGGTGAGGGAGACACCGGCGGTCTGGGTGTGGAAGCGCAGCCACTGGGCCTTGTCGGTCCTGGCGCCGTAGACCTCCTTCAGCCAGCGGGCCCAGATGCGGCGCGCGGCGCGGAACTTGGCGATCTCCTCGAAGAAGTCGACGTGCGCGTCGAAGAAGAAGGAGAGGCCGGGCGCGAAGACGTCGACGTCGAGGCCGCGGCTGAGCCCCAGCTCCACGTACCCGAAGCCGTCCGCGAGGGTGTACGCCAGCTCCTGCGCGGCCGTCGCACCGGCCTCGCGGATGTGGTAGCCGGAGACGGAGAGGGGCTTGTACGCGGGGATGTCGCGCGCGCAGTGCTCCATCAGGTCGCCGATGAGGCGCAGATGCGGCTCGGGCTGGAAGAGCCACTCCTTCTGCGCGATGTATTCCTTGAAGATGTCGGTCTGGAGCGTGCCGTTGAGGACGCCCGGGTCGACGCCCTGGCGCTCGGCGGCGACCAGGTACATGCAGAAGACCGGCACGGCGGGCCCGCTGATGGTCATGGAGGTCGTCACGTCGCCGAGCGGGATGTCCTTGAAGAGGACCTCCATGTCGGCGGCGGAGTCGATGGCGACGCCGCAGTGCCCGACCTCGCCGAGGGAGCGGGGGTCGTCGGAGTCGCGGCCCATGAGGGTCGGCATGTCGAAGGCCACGGAGAGGCCGCCGCCTCCGTTGGCGAGGATCATCTTGTAGCGCTCGTTCGTCTGCTCGGCGTTGCCGAAGCCCGCGAACTGGCGGATGGTCCAGGTCCTGCCCCGGTACCCGGTGGCGTGGAGCCCGCGCGTGAAGGGGTACTCCCCGGGCCAGCCGATCCGCTCGAACCCGTCGTACGTGTCCCCGGGGCGCGGCCCGTAGACCGGGTCGACGGGGTCGCCGGAGAGCGTGGTGAAGTCCGCGTCGCGCTTGCGGGCCTTGTCGTAACGGGCCTGCCAGCGGCGGCGGCCTTCCTCGATCGCGTCAGCGTCCATACCCTCGAATTTACTAGGACGTCCTAGTAAAAGTCGATGCCTGACCGCCACGGGTTGCCCGTGGCGGTGGAGGTCACACCTTCGCGGTGACCGGCGAACCGTCGGTGATCAGCGGCTCGACCTCGCGGGCGATCTTGCGCTCGACGAAGAAGGCGGCGGTCGGAATCGTCCCGGAAACGAGCACCCACAGGAGCTTTCCGAACGGCCACTTCGCCTTCGAGCCGAGGTCGAAGGCGAAGATCAGGTAGATGATGTAGAGGACTCCGTGGACCTGGGAGACCACCAGGGTCAGACCCTCGCCCTTCTCGAAGCCGTACTTCGCCACCATGCAGGCGCACAGGATGAGAAGCATGACGGCGGTGACGTAGGCCATCACTCGATAGCGGGTCAGCACGCTGGATTTCATGGATACGAGCGTAACCGCCCGGCGAACCTTCCCGTCGGCGGGGCCCGGCCCTCAGCCCCTGTCCTCGAAGTCCTCCGCCGCCACCCGCAGGGGCCTGAGCATCGCGAAGATCTCCCCGCACTCCTCCGCGTCGTACACCCCGAGCCCGAAGTCCATCGCCATCAGCTCGCGCGTGGCGGCCTCGACGACCTCGCGGCCCTTCTCCGTGATGGACGCGAGGGTGCCCCGCCCGTCGTTGGGGTTCGGCCGCTTGTCGACGAGGCCGGACTTCACGAGGCGGTCGACGGTGTTCGTCACGGATGTGGGGTGCACCATGAGCCGCTCGCCGATCTTGGACATCGGCAACTCGCCGGCCTGCGAGAAGGTGAGCAGCACCAGCGCCTCGTAGCGCGCGAAGGTCAGCCCGTACGGCTTGACGACCGCGTCGACCTCGGCGAGCAGGATCTGGTGCGCACGCATGATCGAGGTGATCGCGCCCATCGCCGGGACCGATCCCCAGCGCTGCTTCCAGAGCTCGTCGGCGCGGGCGATGGGATCGAAGGGAAGGCTGAGCGGCTTCGGCACGCCAAAGACCTTACCCGCCGGTCACATGCTGGTCAGCCCCGTCTCGCAATTCGGGCGTACGTTCCCGGATTGCCCCCGGGCGACCCGCCGTACGCCACGCCGCGGTGTCGCGCGAGGGGATGATTCACCCCATATGTAACGATTGCGGAGCTGACTGTCCGTCACCGTAGCCCAAGGGGTCTGGATGCACCGGCTGCTCCGCACATTCACGGCACTCACGGCCCTCACCGCCATCGGGCTGACGGCGGGCTGCTCGTCGGGGTCCGGGTCCGAGGCCGGGCCCGCCAGGTCCAAGGGCGCGGGTGTCGCTTCCGGCCCCTCGACCGCCGCCGCGAAGGCCCCGCCGAGCACGTTCTGGGTCGACCCCGAGAGCCCCGCGGCCCGCCAGGTCGAGGAGTGGGAGCAGCAGGGCCGCGCCCGGGACGCCGAGGCGCTCAGGCGGATCTCCGAGCAGCCCGTGGCCGTCTGGCCCGCCGGGGACGATCCGGCGCCCGACATCAGGGCGGCGGCCGACGGCGCGGCGAAGGAGGGCCGTACGGCGGTGCTCGTCGCGTACAACATCCCGCACCGCGACTGCGGCCAGCACTCCGCGGGCGGCGCGAACAGCGCCGACTACTACCGGAACTGGGTGGACACCTTCGCCGACGCGATCGGCCCCGCCCCCGCCGTGGTCGTCCTCGAACCCGACGCCATCCCGCACATCGTGGACGGCTGCACCCCGGCCGAGTACCACGCCGACCGCTACCAGCTGCTCTCCGAGGCGATCCAGCGGCTCAAGCGGCAGCCGAAGGTGAAGGTGTACCTCGACGCCGGGAACCCCGGCTGGATCACCAACGCGCGCAAGCTCTCCGAGCCGCTCCTCAAGGCGGGCATCGCGCAGGCCGACGGCTTCTCGCTGAACGTCTCGAACTTCCAGAGCGACCAGGTCACCAAGGCGTACGGCCGCACGCTGTCGGCGGCGGTCGGCGGCAAGCACTTCGTCATGGACACCAGCCGCAACGGCAAGGGTCCGCTGTCGGGCGACCGGCAGGATGCCTGGTGCAACCCGCCGGGCCGCGGCCTCGGCACGCCGCCCACCGACCGTACGGGCGACCCGCTGCTCGACGCCGTCCTGTGGATCAAGCGTCCGGGCGACTCGGACGGCCCGTGCCGGGGCGGCCCGGCGGCGGGCCAGTGGTGGCCGGACTACGCCCTGGGCCTGGCGCACAACGCCAAGGCGGCGTGAGGCACGAGGTCAGGCGGTCAGGCGGTCAGGCGGTCAATCACTCCTCCTGGCCCACGTGGATCCACTTCGCCTCCGATGACGTGCCGTCCGTGTCCGTGACGAACAGCATGTACCAGCCCGGCGGGACCAGCGCCGCGTCGTCCCGGGGGACGTGCACCGTCACTGCCCCCCGGCCCTTGGCGAGCCCCAGCGCGACCGAGCGCTGTTCGACGTCCGTCGTGTGCGTCACGGCGCTCGGCCGCATCAGACGGGCGGAGGCGATCTTCTCGGGGTGGTCGGTCCGGAACGTCGCGCGGCCGTCCGCGGGCAGCTGCCGCGGGCCGTCGCCGAGCACCGGGCGGTTCGTGCCGCCCCGGTGCAGCGCCGGCGGCGTGAAGACCTCCATGCGCTGCTCGAAGTGGCCGAGCTTGGTGTTCTGCTCGTTGTCGAAGAGGGGGTCCGAGCCGAAGGTGACGACCCGGCCGTCGGGCAGGAGCAGCGCCTCGGAGTGGTAGTTGCGGCCCACCCTGGGCGACGCGGCCTCGCGGAAGGCGTTCGTCCTGGGGTCGTAGAACTGCGCCTTGAGGATGTTGCTGGCGCCGCGGCCCCGGTAGTCGGAGGAGCCGTTGGAGGTGAACACCGAGTCGTCCGGCATGATCACGCTGTTCAGATAGCGGGTGCCCCGCGGGAGCCGCGGTCCGGTCTTGAAGGACGGGTTCTCCTCCTTGAGGTCGATCACGGCCGTGCGGCGCGTCGCCCTGTCGGATTCACCCACTCCCCCGCCGCCCATGATCATCACTTTCTGGTCCTGCGCGGGCGGCAGCAGCACGGACGCCGACGTCTCGGTCTGGTCGAGGTCGGTCAGCCCGGGGACCTTCTCGAACTTGTTCGTCTCCAGGTCCCACAGACCCGGCTCACGGCCCTTCTCGGCGGGCCCGTAGCCCGCGTTGGAGGCCGGGTAGAAGAGCTTGCCGCCCTTGGTGAGGAAGAGCGCGGGGTAGGTCGGGAAGTACCGCTTGGGGCCGTCCGTCCACTTCTTCGTCCTCGGGTCGTAGATCTCGTTGTCGCCGGGGTCGACCACACCCACGTCGTCGAGTCCGGAGACCGCGAGCACCTTGCCGTCCTCCAGGCCGACCAGCGTCGGATACCAGCGGGCCTTCTTCATCGGGTCGACCTGGATGTACCGCTCGGCCCTCGGGTCGAACTCGTACGCGGCCTTGATCCCCTGGAAGTCCTGCTTCTCCATGTCGATCTTCTCGGCGATGCCGTACGTGTTGTCGGCCTCATCGCCGGTCAGGCCCTCGATCTCGTACTGCGCCGACCTGTCGTTGACCGACTGCTCGCCCGGTTCGAGCGCCTCGACGAAGACCCGCGCCTCGCTCGCCTTGATCTTCGTCTTCCAGGGCCGCATGGAGCCGGTCTTGGAGTACGTGATCTCGTAGTCCCGCTTGGCCTTCGGCACCTCGACGTCGAACTTGCTCTCGTACTCGATGCCGGAGGGTGAGCGGAACCTGGTGCCCTTCTTCAGGACCACCGGCCTGTCCGGGTTCTCGTTCTTCACCCGCATGCCGCCGCCGGCCCGCTCCACCTCGCCGTCGAGCAGTTCGTAGCGCGCGGTGCCGCCCGCCACCAGGAGGCGCCCGTCGGGCAGTTGGGCGTGCCCGGAGCAGAAGAAGTCCACGGGGGTGTCGATCTTCTTGAACGTGTTGTTCTTCGGGTCCCACAGGACCGTGTCGAACGACCCGGCGTCGAACTTCTTCTGCTCGTTGCCGGAGCCCGCGACGATCAGCACCTTGCCGGTGTGCAGGAGCGCGGCGTGGATGGCGTTGGTGCGGAACTCCTCGGGGATGTCGACCTGTTTCCAGGAGCCGTACCTCGCCTTGTAGCCGGGCCGGGAGATCTTGTACTCGTAGTACTGCTCCTCGGCGAAGGAGAGCGCGGCGGGGGCGTTCAGTCCGACGAGCAGCGCGCCCGCGCCGACTCCGATGAGTGTCTTTCTCGTACGCCTCGAGGGCCGGTAGGCCATGGGTGCCATGTGTCAGTTCCCTCCTGTCGTCGTGCCCGTGGCGAACGCCGGCTCGCCCTCCGCGTCCGGGGCGGGCTTCCCGGCCGGCTCCTCCCGCCGCTGCCTGACTTCCAGGGCCTCCCCGCGCTCCTTGCGCTCCCTGCGCTCCTTGGTGACGGTGAACGCCCATACCGCGACCGGCGCGAGGGAGATGGCCATCGCGAGGACCGCCCAGGTGCGCATCGCCACGTGCGTGTGGCCGAGCGCGAAGGAGGCGATCAGCGAACCGGCGAGGAGCGCCGCCCAGAAGAGGTGGATACGGAAGGTCAGCAGCCGGTCGGGGCTCGCGTCGCCGCCCTTCGGCGTGACCACGAAGCGGCTCGGGCGGCGCACGACGGCCGCGCCGAGCGACTTGGCGTAGATGGGCGCGGAGAGCGCCGACATCGCCATGCCGGCGAGGCCCCCCGAGCCTTCGGGCTCGTGCGGGGAGACGTTGTGGCGGCGGTTCCAGAGGTAGAGGCCGATCTGGAGGGCGGCCGCGTCGCTGTAGAGCATCAACCAGACGGAGGCCGCGACCTGGGTTCCGGAAGCGCCGAACCACAGGAAGAGGATGCAGCTCAATATTCCCAGCAGCCAGTTGACGGCCGTCATCGGGTAGTACACGAGCATCAGCGTGTACGAGAAGAGACGGCCGGGCGGCATCGAGAGCGGCGCCTTCCAGTACTGCTTGAACAGCGTCTCGTACGTGCCGCGCGACCAGCGCATCTGCTGGGTGAAGAAGTCCGTCCACGAGGCCGGGCCCTCGCCGACGGCCAGCACGTCCGGGGTGTAGACCGAGCGCCAGTGCCGCTTCGTGGCCGGGTTGCGGCGGCGGTGCAGTTCGAAGCCGGTCGCCATGTCCTCGGTGATCGAGTCGTACAGGCCGCCTATCTGGGTGAGCGCGCTGACGCGTACGACGTTGTTGGTGCCGACGAACATCGGCGCCCGGTAGCGGTTGCCCGCGCGCTGGATGAGCGCGTGGAAGAGGAACTGCTGGGACTCGGCGGCCTTGGTGACAGGCGTCTCGTAGTTCCCGTAGACCTGCGGTCCGACGACGAACGCGACGTCCGGATCCCGGAAGTAGCCCATCATCCGCTCCAGGAAGTTGGGGAGCGGTACGTGGTCCGTGTCGACGGAGGCGAAGAAGTCGTACTCCGTGTGGTGCATCGCGAGCCAGGCGTTGTAGTTGCCGTGCTTGGTGCGGGCCTTGTGGGGGCCCTTGGCGCGGTTCCACTCCGGTACGCCGAGCCGGGTGAAGTGCCGGACGCCGAGCTCTTCGCAGAGGGCTTTGGCGTCGGGGCTGTCCCCCTCGTCCAGGAGCCACACGTCGAGGGGGCCGGTGTGGTGTATCCGAACAGCCCCCTCAAGGGTGGCGCGGACCATGGACAGCGGCTCTTTGCCCGGGACGTATGTGGTGAGGAAGGCGACGCGGGTGCCCTCCTCGGGGACCACCGGTACGGGGTCCCGCGCGACCATCGTGGCGTGCGCGATCGATATGACGTTGATCAGCATGAAGAGCTCGATCAGGCCGATCGCCACGAGCATCGTGATGTCGAGCCCGATGAGCCAGCGTTCACCGCCCTCGCGTTCGGTCCAGTGCGTGGGCCATACGAGGTAGACGAGCAGGAGCCCGGTGAGCAGGGGCGCCAGCGTCATCAGGAGCACGGCCCGTATTCGGTGCGGCTCGGAGGCGAGAAGCTTGCGGTACCGGACCCGATAGCAGCCGTCGCCGTCTCCGCCGCCGTCCTCGCCGCCACGCGGCTCGGTGAGCGGCCCGGCCAGCGTGCTGTGGGTGTCGTAGTCGTAGCCCTCCGGCTGCCGCACAGCGCCCTCCAGTGTTCTGGTAATCGAACGAGCCGATACCCCCACAAAAGGGGAGTTTCGTCGGCGTGTCGAACCGGGTGCGTCCGTGTGAGGGGTTTTTGGGGCGGGGGGTGGGGGTGGGGTTGCGGTGCGGCTACTGGCGGGGGTAGAGGAGGGGCGGGGCCGTCGTTGGCTGGCGCCTGTCGGCGGGGGCTGGGGGGGGGACGTCGTCGGCTGCGCCTACCGGCGGGGGCTGGGCGGGGGACGTCGTCGGCTGCGGCTGCGGGCGTGGAGTGAGGCGAGGGCCGTCGTTGGCTGCGCCTGCCGGCCGGGGGGGCTGGGCCGGGGGGGCGTCGTCGGCTGCGGCTGCGGGCGTGAGGTGAGGCGGGGGCCGTCGTTGGCTGCGCCTGCCGGCCGGGGGGGCTGGGCCGGGGGGACGTCGTCGGCTGCGGCTGCGGGCGTGGAGTGAGGCGAGGGCCGTCGTCCGCTGCGCCTACCGACGCGGGTGGGGCGGGGGGCGTCGTCGGCTGCGGCTGCGGGCGTGGAGTGAGGCGAGGGCCGTCGTTGGCTGCGCCTGCCGACGGGGGTGGGGCGGGGCCGCGGCGGTATGTCCGTCCTCGCTATCTTGGCGCGGGCGCCTGTCTGCTGCGGCGCCCGGTGCTGCGTCACTGTGCTCCGGGCGGACATACCGCCACGTCCCCTCCGGTCTCGCCGGCGGCTGCGGACCGGCGGGGCGGGCGGGCTGCCCCTGCTCCTACGTCACCATGCCCATCGCCGGGCAAACGGGTGG
>NZ_JBSFRK010000052.1:0-55576 GCF_053589195.1 Streptomyces sp. NPDC003379
TGGTCGCTTCTTCGCGTGCGGCGGCGCGCGGGGGGGGGCGGCGGCCGGCCCCCCCCCACCGCCGTGACATCACTCGTCCGGCCCCACGTACACCGGCTGTCCGGCCACCACGGTGCGCAGGCAGGCGGGCAGCGGGGCGCCCGGCGACAGGTCGGGCAGGCCGGGCGTGCCCGAGCGCGGGTCGGTGGACCAGCGGGCCACGCGGTCGTCGGGGGCCTGCACCACCAGATCGGAGGTGCGCCACACGGCGTAGTCCGCGGGTGCGCCGGGCACCAGGACGCCCGCGTCGTCGCGGCCGACGGCGCGCCAGCCGCCCCGGGTGTGGGCGGTGAACGCGGCGCGCACGGAGACGCGGTGCTCGGGTGTGCGGTGGAAGGCGGCGGCGCGGACCGTGCCCCAGGGGTCGAGCGGCGTGACGGGGCTGTCGGAGCCGAAGGCGAGGGGCACGCCGGTGCGCAGGAGGGCCGCGTACGGGTTGAGGGTGCGGGCCCGTTCGGCGCCGAGGCGCTGGGCGTACATGCCGTCCTCGCCGCCCCACAGGGCGTCGAAGGCGGGCTGGACGGACGCGGTGAGCCCGAACTCGGCGAACCCCGCGATCGTCTCGGGGGTGAGCATCTCCGCGTGCTCCACGCGGTGCCTGGCGGCGCGCACGCGGGCCAGGCCGACCTTCTCGGCGGCCAGCCGCAGCCCATCCACCACAGAGCTCACCGCGGCGTCCCCGATGGCGTGGAAGCCCGCCTGGAGGCCCGCGTCGGTGCACGCCACGACGTGGGCGGCGACGGCGGCGGCGTCCAGGTGGGCCGTGCCGGTGTGGGCGGCGTCGGTGTACGGCTCGTGCAGGCAGGCGGTGTGCGAGCCGAGGGCGCCGTCCACGAAGAGGTCGCCGGCGGCGCCGACGGCGCCCAACTCACGGGCGCGGGCCACGCCTTCGTCGCCCTGCTCGGCCCAGTAGCCGAGGACGCGCGGTCCCGGCTCGTCGGCGGCGAGCCGCAGCAGCCCGGTGAAGTCGTCCTCGCCGGAGATCTCGGGCCCCCCGCACTCGTGCACGGAGCCGATGCCGAGCGAGGCGGCGCGCCGCAGGGCCGCGCGCTGGGCCTCGGTGCGCTGCCGGGGCGTGATCGCGGCCAGGGCGGCGGCGCGCACCCCGTGGTGGGCGTCGGCGGTGAGCGGGGCGTCCGGGTGGAAGCCCGCGCGCTCGGTGATGCCGGGCACCAGGTCGAGCAGCGCGGTGCTGGCCACGGCCGAGTGGACGTCGATGCGGGAGAGGTAGAGCGGCCGGCCGCCGGTGGCTTCGTCGAGCTGCACGCGCGTGGGGGGCCGGCCGCCGGGCCAGCGGGCGGCATCCCAGCCGTGGCCGAGCAGGACGGTGTCGTGCGGACGTGCGGCGGTGTGTTCGCGTACGAGAACGAGCGCGTCGTCCAGCGACCGGGCCCCGGACAGGTCCAGGCCCGTCAGGGCGAGGCCGGTGGCCGTGGTGTGCACGTGGGCGTCCGTGAACGCGGGGGTGACCAGGGCACCTTCGAGATCCACGACCTCGTCGACACCGTCGGCGAAGGCGTCCGCGGCGCCCTCGGAGCCGACCCAGGCGACGTGGCCGCGTTCGACGACCATCGCGGTGGCGAACGGATCGGCGGGGCTGTGGACGTCGCCGCCGCGCAGCAGCACGGTGCGGTGGTTCTGGGGGGCCTCGGGGTCCTGGGCGTCGTTCCAGGGGGCGGTGCTCTGGCTCATGGGTCCAGTCTCACCCCTGTGGGCGGGCGCCCGGCGCGGGGGGCACCGGGTACGGCCGTACGTCCGTAGAAAGCGCGTGCGCTCAGAGCTGTGGCGGGCGGGCCTCATAGGGCGTGGAGAGCACGACGGTCGTACGCGTGGAGACACCGGCGAGCGCGCGCAGACGGCTCAGCAGGTGCTCCAGTTCCAGTGGTGTGGCGACGCGCACCTTGAGGATGTAGTTCTCGTCGCCCGCGACGCTGTGGCACGCCTCGATCTCCGGGACGCCGGCGAGGCGTTCGGCGATGTCGTCGGGTGCGCTGGGGTCGAACGGCTTCACCGAGATGAACGCCGTGAGCGGGAGCCCCACGGCCTCGGGGTCGACGACCGCGGCATAGCCGCGGATGACTCCTCGCTGCTCAAGGCGGCGCACCCGCTGATGCACGGCCGACGTGGACAGGCCCGTGGCCTTGCCCAGGTCGGTGTAGCTCGTCCGCCCGTCCTTGACGAGCAGCTGCACGATCTGTCGGTCCAGCTCCTCCATGCGCCGAACCTACAGGGCTCTTGATCCCCCCGGATACCCGAGCGCCCGAAGGGTCCGTGCGGAGGAGCAACTCCCCTGGGCATGTGACGAACACCACACCCCCTTGCCCGTGTCCGATGGGATGCCACGATTACCTCTACGACGGGACGGGAAGTGCTTGCTGTGGTCGAGGCCGCAGCGCCTTGTCGGCCCACCCAAGGGGGAGAGTCCCATGCAGAATTTGAAGCGCCCCGGCAGGTCCACTCGCGCCAAGCAGCAGCAGGTCGCCGAGCCCGAGCCGGAGGGCGTCGAACCGGCTGACGCCCTTCTCGACGCGTACGACACCTTTGAGATGTACCGCGTGAACTGCCCCGACTGCGGGCAGCCGATCGCACTCCTGGCCGACGAGGACGTCCTGCCCGAGCACGCGCTGTGCCCCAATCCGTGGAACCCGTTCGGGCTCACGGTCTGTGGCGGTACCGGCCGCGCCGCCACGGACGCCACACCCACCGACGAGTCGATGGAGGCTCAGGAGCAGGACACCGCCCTGCTGTTGACGCTCCCTCAGGGACTCGACTGGCGGACGAAGCCGTTCTCGCACGCGGGCGGCGCGGACTCGCGCCCCATCCGCGTGCCCGGACAGCAGCGGCCCGCCGCCTGATTCACCAGTAGCTGCCCTGCACCATGGCCGCGAGGCTGCCGTGGTGCAGGATCAGCGTGTCCGCGTCCTCGGGAGCCGCGGGCGCCGCGGCCTCGCCGAAGTGGACCTGGCGGTAGGCGACGCGCAGCATGACGATCGCGTGCCGCAGCGCCGCGTACAGCGTGTAGAAGTCCATGGCCCGCGGGGTGTGGCCGGTGAGCCTCGCGTACGCCTCCTCGACGCGGTCGCGGCGCAGGAAGTCCGGCAGCCCCGGCTGGCCGGAACTCACCGTCAGATCCTGGAAGAAGCGGTGCAGATAGACCGTCCAGCCGAGGTCGACCTCGCGCGGGGCGAGGGCCGCCATCTCCCAGTCGAGGACGGCGGCGGGCTCGAAGCCGTCGTAGACGATGTTGCCGATGCGCGCGTCGCCCCAGTTGAGCACGGGAGCGCCCTCGGTGTGCGGCCACAGTTCCTCAAGGCGGTCGAAGGCGCTCTCGATCAGGGGTGAGCGGGGCAGTCCGCGCACCACCCATGCGTAGTAGGCGCGCTGGGCCCGGACATGGCGGCGCAGCGGGCCGCCCTCGCCGGGCAGTGCGAGGAACCGCGCCTCGCCGACCGGGACCTGGTCGTGCAGCCGGGCCACGATCCGGACCGAAGCCTCCTCCAGGTGCGCGCGTTCGCCGTCCGTCGCGGCGTGCAGCCAGTTTCCCTCGTACGTGTAAGGCATGACGTCCGGCGGGACGCGGCCCTCGACCCGCTCCATGACGAAGAAGGGCGCACCGAGCGGCCCGGGGTCCTTCTCCAGCCACAGCACGCGCGGCACCGGCAGGTCCGTGCGGTCGGCGACGAGCCGCATCGTGCGGTACTGGCGGGGCATGTCGTAGACGGGGAAGATCGTGTACGCCGCCGGGTCGGCCGCCAGCCGTAACGCGCAGGCCCGCAGGGGCGGTTCGGGGTGCTCGACGGTGAAGAGCAGGGTCTCGCTGGACATGCCGTTGGACGCGGGGACGCTCACGTCGACCGCTTCGGCGCCGGGCAGGCGGGTGTCGAGCCAGGCGGTGAGGCGGCGGGCGAGTTCCTCCGGGTCGCGTGTGGTGGTGCGGGGGCGGGGCGCCGATGCCATGTCCGTACTCCTTCCTCCTGCCCGTGTCCTCAGGGCGCCACGGAGTCGAATCCCGTGAAACCGCTCGGGTCGTGGCGGCCGAAGCTGCCGTGCTCGAAGATGCCGTATCCGGTGCGCCCACCCAGGGTGAAGCGCGCGGCGTGGTCGATGACGCCGTACGCGGCCAGGGCGTGGGCCGCGGGGTCCGAGAGGTCGTAGGTGCGCCGGTCGGTCCAGTCGCGGCCGCGCCAGGTGCCGTGCTGCCAGTCGTCGGCGGGCGGATAGCCGGCGCCCACGGCCAGCGGGAGCGAGGCCAGGGTCTCCACGCCGAGCTCCAGGGGCTTGCGGTCGTCGGGGTCGGTGAGGTGGATGACGGCGTGTTCGGGGTGGCGGGTGCCGGAGCGGTAGGTGATGTCGGCCCGGGGCCAGCCGAGTTGGCGGTCGCGCAGGCCGGGGCGGACGAGGGTGGCGTCGTTGAGCGTGCGGTAGCCGTCCGCGTCCTCCTGGGCGATGACCATCAGGAAGCGGTCGTCGAAGCGCACCGGGCACCAGATCCAGTGGAAGCCCTCGGTGGCGAACTCCTCCTCCAGGCGCCCGCGCTCCTCGCCGGGGATGGGCCGCACCCCCCAGCTGCGGTCGCGGGTCGCGGTCCACTCCCCCGCCGCCACGGGTATCTCCGCGCCGCCCGCGCGGATCACTCCGGAGGGGCGGCCCGCCTGGACGAAGCGGCGCCCTTCGAGGGTGAGCCGGGCGCCGCGCCGCTGGATGTGGTGCGGCTCCCACAGGGCGGGGAAGTCGGCGGTCCAGGTGAGGTCGTACGACAGGGCCGCCGGGTCGTCCGGATCGGCGGCGCACCGCAGACGCAGGCGGCGCAGCGGTTCGTCGACGGTGATGCGCAGCGGCCCGACGGAGAGGTTCGTCCGGTCGTCACCGAGGGCGTCGCTGGCGCGTACGGCGTGGAGCGTGTCGCCGGTGCGGAGGGTGGCGTAGGCGTCGATGACACCGGTGTTCGGATAGACGCCGAGGCCGAGGATGAGCAGGGCGTGGCCCGTGTGGTCGAAGAGGTGGAAGATGCACCGGTCGTAGGCGTTGCGGTCGCCCGTCGCGACGTGCTTCATCGACAGGGGGACCTGGTGCACGGGGTACTCGTCGAGCGGTACCGGACGGTCGTCTTCCACGGCAGACCTCCCTGGGCGCACGGCAGTTCAGGGTGGCGGGAGGCGGTGGGCCCTCCGGCGCGGGGATGACGGTACGTCAGTTCGCGGAACGGAGCCATACGCGTGTCGGCCGGGTTCCTGGGCGTCCGCGCGGCCACACCCCAGGACCGTCCGCGCGACCACGCCCCAGGACCGTCCGCGTGACCGTGCTCCGGCGCACGCCGCCCGACACGCGGACGCCGTGGACTGACGCCCTAATCCGCGGGGCGGTGACTTCGGCGCCGCGGTGGGCGTTGGCCCGGCATGACCCCCACGGACATGGGCCCCACGCACGTCCCCACCGCCCATCGGCGGCGCACCCTGGTGACGGTGCCCGCCTCCGCAGAATCGGTTTCCCAGCGGTCTCAGCCGGTCGACCCGCGCCAACAGCCGTATCAGCAGCCGCGCCAGCATCCGTATCAGCAGCCACGCCAGCCCCCCATGCACCAGCCTGCGATGCACCAGGCCGCGGTGCACCCACCCGCGAGGCACCAGGCCCCGGTGCACCAACCCGCGGTGCACCAACCCGCGAGGCACCAGCCCCCGGTGCACCAGCCGCCCCAGCACCAGCCGCCCCAGCACCAGCCAGCTCCACCGCAGGCATACCAGCAGCCACGCCGGCCCCAAACGCACCTGCCACCCCACCCGCAGCCGCCACGCCCCCAGCAGCCCCAGCCCCACGACCCGCCGATCTACCGCGCCCTGCTCCGCCACTGGGCCGACCGCGGCCGGACGCTGCCCGGGCGGCACGACCCGGAGTGGGTCCGGCTCGTGTCGCCGACCGTGTCCCGCGGCCAGTTCAGCGCGTTTCGGGACCCGCGAGGTGACGGGCGATGACCATGCGCTGGATCTGATTGGTGCCCTCGACGATCTGCAGCACCTTCGCCTCGCGCATGAAGCGCTCCACGGGGAAGTCGGCGGTGTAGCCGTAGCCCCCGAGGACCTGCACGGCGTCCGTCGTCACCTTCATCGCGGCGTCCGTGCACAGCAGCTTGGCCATGGCCGCCTGCTTGGCGAACGGCCTGCCCGCGTCGCGCAGCCTGGCCGCCGACAGATAGAGGGCACGGCCCGCCTCGATCTGCGTCGCCATGTCCGCGAGCATGAACCGCAGACCCTGGAAGTCCGCGATCGGCCGGCCGAACTGCCGCCGCTCGGTGGCGTACGCGAGCGCCTCGTCCAGCGCCGCCTGGGCCACGCCGATGGCGCAGGCCGCGATGCCGAGGCGCCCCGAGTCGAGCGCGGAGAGCGCGATGGCGAAGCCCTGGCCCTCGTCCCCGATGCGGCGGGAGTCCGGGACGCGGACACCGTCGAAGTGGATCTGGGCGGTGGGCGAGCCCTTCATGCCCATCTTCTTCTCGGGCGGCGCGGCGCTCAGCCCCTCGGCGTCGCCCGGCACCAGGAAGGCCGTGACGCCTCGGGCGCCCTCGCCGCCGGTGCGGGCCAGCACGGTGTAGAAGTCGGCGACTCCGCCGTGCGTGATCCAGGCCTTGGTACCGTCGACGACCCAGTTGTCGCCGTCCCGCACGGCCTTCGTGCGCAGCGACGCGGCGTCCGATCCCGACGCGGGCTCGGAGAGGCAGTAGGCGCCGAGGAGGCCGCCGCCGAGCATGGCCGGCAGGTGCTCGGTCTGCTGCTCCTTGGTGCCGTACCCGGCGAGCGCGTGGCAGGACAGGGAGTGGACGCTGACGCCGAGGCCGACGGTCAGGCGCGCGGCGGCGAGCTCCTCAAGGACCTGGAGGTACACCTCGTAGGGCTGATCGCCGCCGCCGAATTCGGAGTCGTACGCGAGTCCGAGCAGGCCGGACTCGGAGAGCAGGGTGAAGACCTCGCGCGGGAAGCGGCCGGCTTCCTCTTCCTCGGCCGCCCGCGGGGCGATCTCACGCCGGACGAGGTCCCGGACGAGCGAGAGCAGATCCCTGGCCTCATCCGTGGGCAGCTGACGGTCCACCGGCTGCGGGGCGTGGTCGGGCATGACGCTCTCCTCCCTGTGGGGCTACGGCGGACGCCCGCGCAGGGTGAGGCGGCGACGCCGGAAACAGTGCCGAGCCAGGGTCCTCGTTCCGGGTCACGGAAGCGGCTGACCAGCGGCTGCGGCGCGTTGAGTATGCCCGATCGGCGGCACCCCGTCACTAGTTAACGACCGCTTACTCGAAAGATGTCTCCGGATCGACACGCGCCGCCGAGTTGGTACGAACCATTGCTCCGGGCCGCTTCATGGGCGCGACGGCGCCGGGTAGGACGGCTCGAAGTCCTCGATGACGCGCAGCGTGTCCCCGAGCGTGCGCACGAGCAGTTCGCGGACCGTGTTGCGCGGCAGGCCCCGGTGGGCGATCCAGTCGAGCGTGATGCCCTCGACGCTGCACAGCCAGCCGAGCAGCGCGGTGCGGGCGAGACACGGGATGTCCTTGCGGCCGTACGTCCCTTCGGCGATCGTCCCGATCATCGCCTCCCGCACGCCGTCCCGTATCGCGAGCACCTCGGCGTCGAAGCCGACGCCGCCGCTGACGATCGCGCGGTAGGCCGCCTGGTGGTGCTCGGCGTAGCGCAGATAGCCGTCGATGGTGCGCTGGACGCGCTCCACGGGCGGGAGGTCGTCGTGGCGCCCTGCGCGCGCGACGAGGTCGGCGACGGAGTCCTCGATGATGGCGAGGTAGTAGCCGCGCTTGGACTTGAAGTAGTAGTAGATCAGCCCTTTGGCGACGCCCGCCTGCTTCGCGATGTCGTCCATCGACAGCGCGTCGTAGGACGTGTCGGCGAACAGCTTCCGGCCGGTGGCGATGAGTTCGGCGCGCCGCGCCACGGAGCGGTCGGTGCCGCGCTGTTGACTATTATTCAATTTCGGCCCTAGTCTCCAACTGCCTCGGGATGTCCGCAGTATGGCAGAACCGCGCCACCCGCCGGCCGGCTCCCGCAGGCGCTTCACGCACTCCCCTTACGCACGCTTGACGACGCGGAACGACGTACGGGAGGAAGACAGTGAGCGCAGCACGCGACGCGTTACGCGAGGGCAGAACCTCCTGGAAGAAGACGGCCGTGGTGGCCCTGCCGGCCGTCCTGGCCGTCGGTGTGATGGCCTCCGTGATGGCCGAGGGGGCGCTCGCCGCGTCCTTCGCCGTGTCGGGCACCAGCTTCCAGGTCTCGTCGGGCAAGCTGACCAGCGACGGCTTGTCCTCGTACGTCCAGACGGACCGGGACATCGACGGCAAGGGGCACCCGGTGGCGCTCCTCGGGATCGGTGACGCCACCCTCTCCGACATCTGCCAGGCCGCCGAGGTCAAGACGCCCGTCGGCACCGTCGTCTTCAAGCTGACGGCGGGCGGCGACGCGGGCGAGGTCACCGCCAGCAACCTCATCATCGACGGCGAGGACCTGGTCGGCGACGCCCGTTTCGGCACCGCGCAGATCGGCCGGGACGCCTCGACGCTGGACGCGGTGCCCGGGGTGAAGGGCGAGCGGGGCAAGTTCGGGCTCCAGGCCGGGGACATCACGGTCTCCGGGGTGAAGTCGCACGCCTGGTCGGCGACCGGCGGGAACTTCCGGCTCAAGGGCATGCGGGTCGACGTCAGCCTCGGCGGCAAGAAGTGCTTCTGACCGGCGGCGGCAGAGGCGGCGTCAGACCCTTCCGCAAGGACGGCGGCGGCCCGCTCGACCGGCGGCTGCCCTGGCCCGAGCAGCGGCGGACCGTCCGCAGGTGGCGGCGGACGCGGCCCTTCTGGGGCGGGCTGCTGCTGATCCTCGGCGGCGCCGAGCTGCTGCTCGTGCCGCTCTCCCCGCTGACGGTCCTGGTGAGCCTCGGGCTCGGCGGGATCGCGGCGCTCGGCATCGGGATCGCGCTGGTGGTGGCGGGCCTGTTCCTGTGGTTCCTGCCGCACACGCACCACTACGTGAGTCTCAACGCCCTGATCCTCTCGGTGCTGTCGTTCGCGGCCACGAACCTCGGTGGGTTCCTCGTCGGCATGCTCCTCGGCATCGCGGGCAGCGCCATGGGCTTCGGCTGGACGCCGGTGCCCGAGGACGCCGAGGAGGACCCGGCGCGGCCGAGGGCCCGGGACGGGCAGGGCACGCGGACGCTCGCCGTGCTGCTGCCCGTGGTGATCGTCGCGGGGATCGCGAACGGGAGCCCCGCGAAGGCCGTTCCGCGCGCCGCCCCGGGCGCCGCCGAGTCGATCGTGGCGCCGAGGACCCCGCCGACCGTCACCACCACGCTCTTCGCGCCGCAGGGCTTCACGCTGGCCGGTGTCACCGAGATCCGGACCGCGGACGGCCCGCTGAAGGTCATGGTGCTGCGGATGAGGGCCGCCTCGCTCACCGACTACGAGCTGAGGACACGGGACGGAGGCGAGGAACTCGCCCTGGGGGCGGACACGTTGGACCTGAGCGGCTCGGTCACGCTCTATCTGACCAAGTTCAAGGGGTGCCTCGAAGGTCTCCTCTGCCTGACCTTCACGCCCGACAAGCTGCCGGTGCCGCCCATCATTCCGCCGTTCGTCTTCATGACGGACGTGAGCGCCGAGCAGGCGCTGGTCACCTCGGACTCGATCGTGGCGGGCGGTCTCTCCCTCAGGGCCTCGGCATGAGGGGCGCGACATGATCCAGATCCAGGCCGCCCTCTTCTGGGCGTACGCGGTCGGCGCGACGTTCGCGCTCTCCGCGGGGCGCCAGTTGCAGGTGTGGGAGCGGATCAACGCGGGCGAGGGGCCGCGCACGCGCAGCCGGGCCGCCAATCCGTATCTGGCGCTGACCGCGCTGTTCGCCGCCGTCCTGATGGTGCCGACGGGGCTCTTCCTGCTGTGGCAGAACCCCGCGTGGGCGACCATGCACGTCGCGGACGGCCAAGAGGGCGTGTGGGCGGGGTTCGTGCTCTTCTACGCGGGCGGGATCCCGGTCGCCGCGATCCTCGGTTTCCTCGTGGCGCAGGCGCTGGTGCTCGTGGGGGCGGGCTACTGGGCGTACCTGAACTGCGTGGGCGGGTACTTCCTGCTGTTCGGGACGCTCGTCCACGGCTGGGACGGCCGGGGGTACGAGCGTCTCCTCTCACCCGGCGCCGAGGACTTCGCGGACTGGCGAAGGGACAGTGTCGTCAATCACGTACTGGACTTCCTGACGTCCGGGACGTTCCTCGCGCTGCTGCTCTTCGGGGCCGCGGTGATCGGCACCATGCTGATGACCGAGATCGGCTGGCTCATGGAGGGCTGGTCGCTGCCGGGTGCCGACGAGGACCGCAAGGTGCCGAGGATCCTCGGCATCGCCATCGCGGCCGCCGGCGTCTACGGCCTGCCGTTCGTGGGCGCGCTCTTCGCGAGCGTGCTGGTGCGCCTGGTCGGCGGGTGGCTCGGCCTGCCGCTGTTCGCGGTGGTGGCGGGGCTCACACTCCTGCACGGGCGGTCGCCGGTGCGGTGGCTGTACGGCCTGGTGGGCGTCCCGCACCGGCACTGGCGGGCCGACGCGGACGACACAGGGGGTTACGGGAGCGGGGTCACAGCAGACCGGCCTGCGTGACGAGCATCGCGAGGACGACGACGAGGGTCCAGCCCGCGAGGTGTTCCAGGATGGTGGGCCCGTCTTCCTTGGGGCCGCCGGTGCGGGCGCCCGCGCGGATGGCGGTGGCAGAGGTCGCGGTCATGTCTTCTCGCTGACGTTCGGCTGGCAGTGGGTCTCCCCCACTCGGCCTCTCCACCATGCCAGCCGGACGCGGCCTTGTGGGAGAGAGCTTGGTCACCCACAACTCGGGCGGAGCGCCGTGCGTCCAGGACGGGACACGACGTACGTCCGTGCAGCAGCATCCGACCGAGAGGTTCTTGATGAGCACCAACCGGACGACCCACCGCCGGGCGCGGTTCTCCCTCGTGGCCGCGATCACCGCGGCGGCCGCCCTCACCGCGCCCGTCTCGCAGGCCGCCCCGGCCGCCACCGGGAAGCCGTCGCCGGGCGCGCCCGGCCTCGGCGACCCGATGTTCCCGCTGGACGGGAACGGCGGGTACCGGGTCGACCGCTACTACCTGGACTTCGACTGGCAGGCGCCGAAGACGCCGTTCGAGGCGACGACGACCATCAGGGCCACCTCCACGCAGGCGCTCTCCCGCTTCAACCTGGACTTCGCGGGCAACACCCTGCACGCCGTGACGGTGAACGGCTCGAAGGCCGGCGCGTCCCGTGAGGGCGACGAGCTGACCGTGACGCCCAAGTCCCCGATCCGGGAGGGCGTTTCCTTCACGGTCAAGGTGACCTACACCGCCGACCCGACCCAGACCCGGCACCGCGACGACGCGATCGAGGACTACGGCTGGATACCCACGCCCGACGGCGCGGTGGTCTACCCCCAGCCGAACGGCGCCCGGCTGATCTTCCCGGCCAACGACCACCCGAGTCGGCGCGCGCCGATCACCTTCCGCATCACCACGCCGGGCGACCGCACGGCCGTCGCCAACGGCAAGCTGGTCTCGCGCACCCAGGCCCCCGGCGGCCGGGTGCGCTGGACGTACGACTCTGAGCAGCCGCTCTCCACGCAGCTGGTCCAGCTGGCGGTGGGGAAGTTCGAGCTCGTCGACAGCGAGGGGCCGGGCGGGCTGCCGCTGCGTGACGTCGTCCCGGAGGCCCTGGTCGAGCCGACGGCCGAGTACCGAAAGCTCACCCCCGACCACCTGAAGTGGCTGGAGGAGAGGCTCGGCCCCTACCCCTTCGACCGCTACGGCGTCCTGGTCGGCGACACCGACCTCGGTGTGGCCCTGGAGACGCAGACGCTCTCCCTCGTCCCCAAGGCCGATCTGCTCGGCACGAAGGTCGACGCCGAGCGGAACCTGGTGCACGAGCTGACCCACCAGTGGTTCGGCGACAGCGTGGCCCTCAAGAGCTGGTCGGACCTGTGGGTGAGCGAGGGACACGCCCGCTTCTACGAACGTCTGTACTCCGAGGCGAACGGCGGCGACAGCTTCGAGGCCGCGATGAAGACCGCGTACGCGGCGCACGACCAGTGGCGCGAGGACTTCGGCGCCCCCGCCGAGCCGACCGAGCCCAACCTCTTCAAGCGCATGCGCTACGACGGCTCCGCGCTCGTCCTGTACGCGCTGCGCGAGCAGGTCGGCGACGCGGCGTTCCAGAAGATCGAGCGCGCCTGGGTGAGCGGCTTCAAGGGGCGCGCGGCGAGCACCCAGGACTTCGTCGACCTGGCGTCGAAGGTCGCCGGCGAGGACCTGGAGGGCTTCCTGCGCCCCTGGCTGTACGGCGCGAAGACCCCGCCGATGCCGGGGCACCCGGACTGGGTGGTCGATCCGGTGACGTGAGCGGCCCCTGTCGGGGTCAGAAGTCGTTGTAGCCCCGGGTGTGGTCGTAGATGTCGACCTCCACGATGATCACGGCGTACGTCGTCGCCACGTACTCCACCATGACGTGGTCCTCGCAGACGGAGCGGGTGATCGAGTCCGCGATGTTGGCGAGGTCGGTACCCGGGCCCTCGGGGTCGGCGACGATCCTGTCGACGATGCGCAGGAGCTTCTCGCGGTCGCCGGGCGGTATGTGGTCGCGGAACCGCCCGGCCTGCTCGGTGAACTGCACATGTCGCCTCATCAGGCCGGATTGTAGGGACATGGCCCTCCGGCTCAGCTCAGCGGATCCCTACGGCGGCCAGCGCCTCACGTTGGCGCGCGGAGAGCTTGACGGGAAAGTACAGGTAGCAGACGCCGCCGGTGCCGGAGACGACCCTGCCGGTGGCGTTGTAGCGCTTGGTCCGCAGCCAGATGTTCTCCCACTCGCGCCGCTCGTACACGCGGCGCACCGCCGGGTTGCTCGGCGACGCCGGGTCGTTGGCGATCACGTCACCGTCGGCCGTGAAGCCGATGACCGTCATCAGATGGCCCGCCGTGCCGTACCCGGCGCCCGTCAGCTCCTCCCTGAGGAACGACTGGGACGTTATGGCCGGGATGCCCGCGGCGATCAGCGACTCCAGCTCGGTCAGCGAGGCGAGGCGCGTCACGACGCCCTGGAGGTCCTTGTACGTCGCCGCGTACGCCGCGTTGAAGGGCCAGTTGCCGCAGCCGTCGTACTGGTAGTCGAAGGTGTACCGGGCCGCGTGGCAGACCTGCGGGTCGTCGTAGGAGGGGTCGACCCAGGCCAGGTCCTCGGGCTCCGGCTCGCGCCCCCAGTACTCGATGACCATCTGCGAGGAGGTGGGGCTGCACCAGGCCTCGCCGCCGTTGTCGTACTCCGGGTACTGGCCGATGTGGATGTCCTGCGAGTACCGCGGGACCGCCAGCTCCTTGGCGAGGCCCGGCTCCGAGGCGGGGACCGTGAAGCGGTCGGGGACCGCCGAGGCCATCGCGCCGAGCCGCCAGACGGTGGGGGTCGCGGTGGCGCCGGGCTTGCGGTACAGCGTCAGGCGCAGCTGGTACGAGACGACGTGCGGCCCCGCGTCCGCGTCGTCCACGGAGAGCGTGTCCGTCCAGACCGTCGACTTGCCGTCACTCTGGTCGTCGACCGAGGTCCGCCGGATGTCGGTCTCCTTGTCGTCGCCCGAGGCCCAGCGGCCCATCACGTACCAGGGGCTGTCCGTCCCGTCCGTGTACGTGCCCCGCAGCTCGACCTGGAGCCAGGTCCCGGCGGGGGTGCGCGCGTTCCAGGAGGCGATGAGTTCCGTGGCGGGGGTGGTGGGGCGGTGCGTGGACGAGGTCCACCGGGCGTACTCCCAGGTGGCGGACTTGCCGGTGTGCGGGTCGGTGTAGTCGGTGCGGCCCGCGGGCTTCGCGATCCGCAGGCCGGGGCGTGATCCGGTGACGGCGGTGGTGCCCTCGGCGGTGCCGGTGCGCCAGTCCGCGCACGAGGTCCAGAAGCGGTTGTCCACGAGGCGGTCGGCGCGAGGCGTGCGGCGCGAGCCCGTCGGGGCGCCCGCGGCCAGGGCGGGGGCGGCGGTCGCCGCGAGGGCGGCCACCGCGGCGGCCGTGGCGAGCACGGTTCTGCGGGACATGTCGTCAGCTCGGTCGAAGCGGTCGGCTCTGTCGAAGCGGTCAGCTCGGTCCATCGGGGGACCCCCAGTCGACGTGGTTTCCGGCGGGATCCGGAAGGGGCGGATCAGGTACGGGGAGTGGGCCAGGTGCACGGAAGTGGGCCAACTATGGCCGGTCCCGGCCGACTTCTGCCAGCGCTTCGGGCACCGCCGTGCGCACCAATATTGGCCTCTACCACTGGCATGACCAGCGGCGGCGCGCGGAACACCTGCTTCCGCGGTCGTACGCTTGCCGGTGATGACCCCTGACCCGCGCGCCCCGCAGACCCCGCCGGCCTCGCTCCCCCGTCTCGCGGCCGCCCTGCGCCGCCTGCCGCCCTCCTGCGGCCCGGTCCGGCTGATCGCCGTGGACGGACACGCGGGCTCGGGGAAGTCGACGTTCGCGCGGCGCCTGGCCGAGGCGCTCGGCGGCGCGCCGGTGCTGCGGCTCGACGACATCGCGAGCCACGACGAGCTGTTCGGCTGGACGGAGCGGCTGCGGCGGCAGATCCTCGGACCGCTCTCCCGCGGCGAGACGGCGCGCCACGCCACGTACGACTGGAACGAGCGCCGCTTCGGCCCCGCCGGGGAGACCGTGGAGCCCGCGCCCGTGGTGATCGTCGAGGGGGTCGGCGCGGGCCGCCGCGCCCTGCGGGCGCACCTCGCGGCCCTGCTGTGGATGGACGTGGCGCGTGAGGAGGCGTGGCGGCGGGGGCGCCACCGGGACGGGGTGGTCCAGCGGGACTTCTGGGACGGATGGGAGCCGGCGGAACTCCGGCACTTCGCCGATGACCCGTCCCGGCCCTTCGCCGACCTTTTGGTACGACAGTGCCCAGAGGGATACGTGGTGCTGCCGGGTCCCAGTGGGGCGCCGGTCGGAACCGAAGTCGTCACACACGGTGATGAGTCATCGGCGATCCGCTGAACCCTCGGAAAGCCGTCTCCACTCGACCCGGCGAGTTTTCATGAGTGCCCCAACTCCGCTTGACCGAGGGGCCTTACAGGACTTACGTTCTGAATGTGCGGTCTTTCGAGGCCGCCCGCAGACGCGAAGCCCCCGGTTGTTCCCCCGTGATCGGGGGCTTCGTTCTGCCTTTCGCGCCCGATTTCCGACCGCCACGAGCCGCCATCCGCTCACCCTCGGTCACCATCAGGGCCACTCCTCAGCGGCCTTTCCCGGCCGATCTCCCCGTGCGGCACCCTACGGCCGACCGCTCCCCCGCAGGTACGATGCCTATCGGTGCGCCTTTTCGGACGGCTGCTCTGCGCGCCGAATCAACTCCCGTCCGCAGCACGGCGGTTCAGCGAAGTGGCCGGCGGGCACCGGCCCGGTGGTACGCAAACGGGGGCACGGTTTGTGGGGGACGTGATGGACTTCGACGCGGTGGGCTCACCCGCCCCGGCCGACCTCGCCTGGCTGAGGGGCGTCGACGCCTACACGATGGGCGCCTATCCACAGGCGGAGGAGGAGTTCCGTACGGCGGTCCGGATGGATCCCGGGATGGCCGACGGCTGGCTCGGGCTGCACGCGCTGCGCATCGACACGACGACGGCGCTGCTGCGGATGTTCCAGCACCGGGACCGGTTCGGGGAGCAGCGGGCACGGCACAGGCGCACCCTCAACTCCTGGTACTGGCTGGGCTGGTGGGTCCAGCCCGTCCTGGAGAGCGCACGCGATCTGCTGCTCGCGCACGCCTCGCACTGGCTGGACGGCCGCCACGTCCCCGAGCTCGACCGGGCCCTCGCGGGTCTGCCGCCCGTCGACGCGGACCCCCAGGTGCGCTTCCTGCACGCCTGCCGCTCCTACCTGGTCAAGGACTGGGAGCAGCTGGTGCGGCACACGGACCCGGTGATCGACGACCCGATGCTGGGCATCGAGGCCGGCCTCTTCGGCGGCATGGCCCGGGTGCGCCTGGAGATGTACGGGCAGGCGGAGCCGCTGCTGTCCGCCGCCCTGATGCGGTGCCGCAGCGAGCAGCCCCAGCGCAAGGAGCTGCGCTACTGGCTGGCCCGCGCGCACGAGGGCACCGGACGCTCGGCCGCGGCCCTGCCCCTGTACCGGGCGGTGCACCGGGTCGACTCCTCCTTCATGGACACCTCCGCGCGGCTCGCGGCGATCGCCGAGGGCGACGGCTACGACGAGGCGGCCGACCTGGCCGCCGCGATCAGCCTGGCCGGCGGGGGCCAGGACGCACTGGAGGGGCCCGACGGGATCGACGTCCTGTTCGGCGCCGAGGGCCGCGACGTGAAGGTCACCGACCCCGAACCGCCGACGGGCGGCGGCCCGGCCGGACCCGACGGCCCGCCCGGACAGAACGGGCCGCCCGGGCAGAACGGCTCCACGGGGCCCTCCGAGGCCGACACCGTCCGCGAGAAGGCGGTCATCCCGATCAAGCCGGGCCCCTCGCAGCTGCCGCCGGGTCCCACCGACCCCGCGCTGCTGGAGGCGGCGCTCTCCGAACTGGAGGGCATGGTGGGCCTGGAGCCGGTGAAGCGCCAGGTCAAGGCGCTCTCCGCACAGTTGCACATGGCGCGCCTGCGGGCCGCGCAGGGCCTTCCCGTGCAGCCGCCGAAACGACACTTCGTCTTCTCCGGCCCCTCGGGCACCGGCAAGACCACCGTGGCCCGCATCCTCGGCCGGGTCTTCTACGCGCTCGGGCTGCTCGGCGGCGACCACCTGGTGGAGGCGCAACGCGCCGACCTGGTCGGCGAGTACCTCGGCCAGACCGCCGTGAAGGCCAACGAACTGATCGACTCGGCGATCGGCGGCGTCCTCTTCGTCGACGAGGCGTACTCCCTCTCCAACTCCGGCTACGGCAAGGGCGACGCGTACGGCGACGAGGCCCTCCAGGTCCTCCTCAAGCGCGCCGAGGACAACCGCGACCACCTCGTCGTGATCCTCGCGGGCTACCCCGAGGGCATGGACCGGCTGCTCGCCGCGAACCCCGGACTGTCCTCGCGCTTCACGACGCGCGTCGACTTCCCCTCGTACCGCCCTCTCGAACTGACCGCCATCGGCGAGGTGCTGGCCGCCGACAACGGCGACGTATGGGACGAGGAGGCGCTCGAAGAGCTGCGCTCCATCAGCGGGCACGTCGTCGACCAGGCATGGATCGACGAGCTGGGCAACGGCCGCTTCCTGCGCACCCTCTACGAGAAGAGCTGCGCCTACCGCGATCTGCGGCTCTCCGGATACCCGGGCGAGCCGGGCCGCGACGACCTGTCGACGCTGCGGCTCCCTGATCTGATGCAAGCGTACGGAGAGGTGCTCTCGGGGCGGGGGCCGCAGGACACGCCGGGGATCTGAGCCCCGGGCGCGGCCCGCGTCCCATCGGTCATCCCACGAGGGCGCCGTCCAGGGTTTCGCGGGCGCCCTCGGGCTCCTGGGCCCTGCGGGGCACCGCGACCCGGTGCGCCGGGTCGCGGACCTCGCCGACCAGGAGTTCAAGGACGTCCTCCAGGGCGACCAGGCCGAGCACCTTGCCCGAGGCGTCGGCGACCTGCGCCAGGTGCGTCGCGGCGCGGCGCATCACGGTCAGGGCGTCGTCGAGCGGGAGCTCCGCCCGCAGCGTCGTCATCGGGCGCCAGACCTGCTGCGGCACGGCCCGGTCGGTCTCCTCCAGATCCAGTACGTCCTTGACGTGGAGGTAGCCCATGAAGGCGCCGTTCTCCGCGCGGATCGGGAAGCGGGAGTAGCCGGTGCGCCCGGTCAGCCCGATGACCTGGCCCGGGGTGACCGCGGCGTCCACCGTCACCAGCGACGCGCGGTCGAGCAGCACGTCCGTCACCGGGCGCGAGCCCAGCTCCAGGGCGTCCTCCAGGCGCTCCTGCTCCTCGGGGCCGAGCAGACCCGCCTGGCCGGAGTCCTCCACGAGGCGGTTGAGCTGCTCGCTGGTGAAGACCGCCTCGACCTCGTCCTTGGGCTCCACCCCGAAGAGCTTGAGGACGACCCGCGCGCACGCCCCGAGCGCCACCGTCACCGGCCGGCACAGGCGGGCGAAGGCGACCAGGCCAGGACTGAACCAGAGCGCGGTCTTCTCAGGGGCCGCCATCGCGAGGTTCTTCGGGAGCATCTCGCCGATGACGAGGTGCAGGAAGACGACGACGGCGAGCGCGATCACATAGCCGAGGGGGTGGATCATGCCCTCGGGAAGGTGGACCGCGTGGAAGAGCGGCTCCAGGAGACGCGCGACGGTCGGCTCGGCGACGGCGCCGAGCGTCAGCGAGCAGACGGTGATGCCGAACTGGGCGGCCGCCATCATCTGCGGCAGGTGTTCGAGGCCGTAGAGGACCTGGCGGGCCCGCTTGGAGTCCAGGGGCTCGATCTGGCTGCGGCGCACGGAGACGAGCGCGAACTCGGCGCCGACGAAGAAGCCGTTGGCGAGCACCAGCAGGAGGGCGAAGAGGAGTTGCAGCAGACTCATCGGAGTGCCTCCGCGGCTACGGGGGCCGGGGCCTCCGCCGTTCTGACGGTTTTGACGATCCTGACGCGCTCGGCGCGGTAGTGCCCGACCTGCCGGACCGCGAGCCGCCAGCCCGGCAGTTCCGCCCGGTCGCCGGGGGCCGGGATGCGGCCGAGCAGGTCGGCGACCAGGCCCGCCACGGTCTCGTAAGGGCCCTCGGGCACATCGAGCCCGATGCGCCGGAGCGTGTCGACGCGGCAGCTGCCGTCGGCGTCCCACGCGGGCCTGCCGTCCTCGGACGGCGCCGCGCACAGCTCGGGCACATCGAGCAGGTCGTGCTCGTCGCGCACCTCGCCGACGAGCTCCTCGACGATGTCCTCCAGGGTGACCACCCCCGCCGTGCCGCCGTACTCGTCGACGACGACGGCGATCGGCTGCTCGCTGCGCAGCCGCCCCAGGAGGGGCTGCACGGGCAGCGTCTCGGGGACCAGGAGCGGGGACCGCGCGATGCGGCTCACCGGGGTGCGCAGCCGGTCGTGCGCGGGCACCGCGAGGGCGTCCTTGAGGTGCACCATGCCGACGATCTCGTCGATCCGCTCGCGGTAGACCGGGAAGCGGGAGAGGCCGGTGGCGCGCGTCAGGTTCACCACGTCCTCGGCGGTCGCCGACGACTGCAGCGCGCTGACCTTCACGCGCGGCGTCATCACGTGCTGCGCGG
Source organism: Streptomyces sp. NPDC003379 (assembly GCF_053589195.1). Taxonomy (NCBI): domain Bacteria; kingdom Bacillati; phylum Actinomycetota; class Actinomycetes; order Kitasatosporales; family Streptomycetaceae; genus Streptomyces; species Streptomyces sp. NPDC003379. The sequence goes on from NZ_JBSFRK010000052.1 coordinate 19,267, forward strand.
TCAGCTCGCCGAGGGAGAGCGTGCGTACGAACAGGTCGGCCGTGTCCTGTTCCAGGGCGCCGGCGAGCGCCGAGTGCCGGGCCAGGGAGACCAGTTCGCCGGGGGTGCGGGCCGAGGCCAGCTCCTCGGTGGGCTCGACGCCGAGGGCGCGCACCAGACGGTTGGCCACCGCGTTCAGGAGGGCGATCACGGGCCTCAGCAGCCGCGAGAAGGCGTGCTGCGGGCCCGCGACGAACCGCGCGACCTGCAGCGGCCTGGAGACCGCCCAGTTCTTGGGCACCAGCTCACCGATGACCATCTGCACCGCGGACGCGAGCAGCATGCCGACGACCACGGAGACACCGCCGACGGCGCCTTCGGGGACACCGATCGCCGTGAACGGGCCCGCGAGCAGGTGCGCGAGGGCCGGTTCGGCGAGCATGCCGACGACGAGCGAGGTGATGGTGATGCCGAGCTGGGTGCCGGAGAGCTGGAAGGACAGCTCCTTGAGGGCACTGACGACCGTACGGGCGCGGCGGTCGCCGTCGGCCGCGGCCTTCTCCGCGTCGGGCCGCTCCACGGTGACGAGGCCGAACTCGGCCGCCACGAAGAAGCCGTTGGCGAGAATCAGCAGGAATGCCGCCCCGAGGAGCAGGAGGGGGACTGTCATGCCGCCGCCTCCCAGGTCGTACGGGTCCCGGTATGTCGGGAGGGGGCGGCGCAGGTACTACAGGACGATCCGTCCATCGCCGGAGGGAGTCACTCCTCGGATAGCAGGAGCCCCTGTGGGCCGGGCGGGCCCGTCAGGGGCGGGGCGGCACACCTTGCGTACCCCGCCCCCAGATTAATCAAGACCCGACGCGGAACGTCAGTCCCCCAGCGCCGAACGGGCGTCCACGAGTGCACGCAGGGCCCGGGAGTCGGCGATGGCCTGCTGCCGGGCGATGCCGGGCTGGATGCCAAGGACGGGCAGGCTGGTGCCGTCGCTGAGGTTCAGGAACACCCAGGGGTCGCCGGGGCGGAGGGTGACCTGGACGATCTCGGCCCAGGCCAGACGGCGGCCGGTCACGATGTTGACGACGGTCACGCCGGACTCGTCGGCGACGACCCTGGGCCTGCTGAGCAGGGCGAGCACGCCGAAGAGCAGCGCGCCGGTGAAGACGAAGCTGGTCCGCTCCCCCGGGCTGAGCTTGGGCAGCAGCAGGGCGATCACCGTGAGGACGACGAACAGCACGGCCCCCGCGGTGAGCAGGACGGCCCGGGTCCGCTGCGGCCGGAAGGTGACAGGAAGCTCGGGAAGGTCAGACATGAGGTGCGTGCTCCGGCCTGTTCAGAGACGGCAGGCGTGGATGGCGGTGGTCAGGATGGCCCGCGCGCCGAGGGCGTACAGGTCGTCCATGACGCGCTGCGACTCCTTGGCGGGGACCATGGAGCGCACGGCCACCCAGCCTTCGTTGTGCAGCGGGGAGATGGTCGGCGATTCGAGGCCCGGGGTGAGGGCGACGGCCTGCTCCAGGTGCTCGGCGCGGCAGTCGTAGTCCATCATCACGTACGACCGGGCGACCAGGACGCCCTGGAGACGGCGCAGGAACTGCTGCACCTTCGTGTCGTCGCCGTCGGCGCCGGCGCGCCGGATGACGACCGCCTCGGACTTCATGATCGGCTCGCCGAAGACCTCGAGGCCCGCGTTGCGCAGGGAGGTGCCGGTCTCCACGACGTCCGCGATGACCTGGGCGACGCCCAGCTCGATGGCGGTCTCGACGGCGCCGTCGAGGTGGACGACGGAGGCGTCGACGCCGTGGTCCGCGAGGTGCTTGGCGACGATGCCCTCGTAGGAGGTGGCGACCGTCTTGCCGGCGAGGTCCTCGATGGTGCTGGCCGTGCCCGGCTTCGCGGCGAAGCGGAAGGTGGAGCGGGCGAAGCCGAGCGGCAGGATCACCTCGGCGTTGGCACCGGAGTCGACCAGCAGGTCCTGGCCGGTGATGCCGATGTCGAGCTTGCCGCCCGAGACGTAGATGGCGATGTCCTTGGGGCGCAGGTAGAAGAACTCGACCTCGTTCTCGGGGTCGACGAGGACGAGTTCCTTGGACTCCTTGCGCTGCTGGTATCCGGCCTCATGGAGCATCGCCGACGCAGGTCCGGACAGTGAACCCTTGTTGGGCACGGCGATGCGCAGCATGAGGTCGGATTCCTTTGCTTGGTAGGTGGGTCGAGCCGGCTCGGGTGGCGTACGGCTCAGAGGTGGGCGTACACGTCGTCGAGGGAGATGCCGCGGGCGACCATCATCACCTGGACGTGGTAGAGCAGCTGCGAGATCTCCTCGGCGGCGGCTTCCTTGCCCTCGTGCTCGGCGGCCATCCAGACTTCGGCGGCCTCCTCGACGACCTTCTTGCCGATGGCATGGACGCCCTTGTCCACCAGCTCGGCGGTGCGGGAGGTCGCGGGGTCGCCGGTGGCGGCCTTGTGCTGGAGCTCGGCGAAGAGCTCCTCGAAAGTCTTCTTGGACATGATGTCGTTCACTCTACGCGCCCGCGCCGCGCCGCTCAGCGCCAGGGCTCGGAGACGGTACGGAGCGTGGTCGCGGTCGCCACGGCCGCGGTGACCGCTTCGTGCCCCTTGTCCTCGCTGGACCCCTCGATGCCCGCGCGGTCGAGGGCCTGCTCCTCGGTGTCACAGGTCAGCACGCCGAAGCCGACCGGGACGCCGGTGTCCACGGAGACCTGGGTGAGGCCCTGCGTCACGCCCTGGCACACGTACTCGAAGTGCGGGGTGCCGCCGCGGATGACGACGCCGAGCGCCACGATCGCGTCGTAGCCGCGCTCGGCGAGGACCTTCGCGACGACCGGCAGCTCGAAGCTGCCCGGCACGCGCAGGACCGTCGGCTCGCTGATGCCCAGCTCGCCCAGGGCGCGCAGGGCGCCGTCGACGAGGCCGTCCATGACCTTCTCGTGCCACTGCGCGGCGATCACCGCGACCCGCAGGTCGCCGCAGTTCTTCACGCTCAGTTCGGGTGCGCCCTTGCCGCTCACGCGCTTCTCCTTCGGTCCGGTTGCTCGTTGCTTACTGGTTGCCGCAGGCGGAGACGCCGGGGGCGTCGAGCCAGGGCAGGTCGTGGCCCATCCGGTCCCGCTTGGTGCGCAGGTAGCGGAGGTTGTGCTCGCCGGCCTGGACGGGCATCGGCTCGCGTCCGGTGACCTTCAAACCGTGCCGCAGGACGGCGTCGACCTTGTCGGGGTTGTTGGTCATCAGGCGTACGCCCCGCACGCCGAGGTCGTCCAGGATGCGCGCGCCCGCGCCGTAGTCCCGGGCGTCGGCGGGCAGGCCGAGCTCCAGGTTGGCGTCGAGGGTGTCGCTGCCGCGCTCCTGGAGTTCGTACGCGCGCAGCTTGGAGAGCAGGCCGATGCCGCGCCCCTCGTGGCCGCGGAGGTAGACGACGATGCCGCGTCCCTCCTCGGTGATGCGCCGCATGGACTCCTGGAGCTGCGGGCCGCAGTCGCAGCGCAGGGAGTGGAAGACGTCGCCGGTCAGGCACTCGGAGTGGAGCCGGGCGAGGACGTCCTCGCCCTCGCCGATGTCGCCGTGGACGAGGGCGACGTGCTCGACACCGTCGACGGTGGAGCGGTAGCCGTACGCCGTGAAGTCGCCGAAGGCGGTGGGCAGCCGGACCTCGGCCTCGCGGCGGACGGTGGGCTCCGAGGAGCGGCGGTAGGCGATCAGGTCCTCGATGGAGATGATCGTCAGGCCATGCTTGCGGGCGAAGGGGATCAGCTCGGGCAGGCGCAGCATCCTGCCGTCCTCGCCCGCGATCTCCACGATGGCCCCGGCGGGGCGCAGGCCCGCGAGGCGGGCGAGGTCGACGGCGGCCTCGGTGTGGCCGTTGCGGGCGAGCACGCCGCCGGACCTGGCGCGCAGCGGGAAGATGTGGCCGGGCCGCACGAAGTCGTCGGCCGTGGCCTCGCCGCCGGCGAGGAGCTGAAGGGTGGTGGCGCGGTCGGCGGCGGAGATGCCGGTGCTCACGCCGTGCGCGGCACAGGCGTCGACGGAGACGGTGAAGGCCGTGCTCATCGACTCGGTGTTGTGCTCGACCATCTGCGGCAGGCGCAGCCGGTCGAGCTCCTCGGCCTCCATGGGCGCGCAGATCAGACCGCGGCACTCGCTCATCATGAAGGCGACGATCTCGGGGGTCGCCTTCTCGGCGGCGACGACGAGGTCGCCCTCGTTCTCGCGGTCCTCGTCGTCGACGACCACGACGGGGCGGCCCGCCGCGATGTCGCGGATCGCCTGCTCGACGGGGTCCAGGGAGAGGTCCGAGACGTCCTCGTCGTGGGCGGTGCTGTACCAAACCGGTGCCACACTCATGCGGGGGCTCCTTCCATGACGGGCTGAGAGGCCGCCGCGCGGGAGCGCAGCCACCAGTCGCGCATGCCCCACAGGACAAGGGCGAGGTAGACGACGTAGACGAGGCCGGAGAAGGCCAGGCCGCTGCTGAAGGCGAGCGGCACACCGACCACGTCGACGAGCAGCCAGGCGAACCAGAACTCGACGAGGCCGCGGGCCTGGGCGACCATCGCGGTGAGCGTGCCGACGAAGATGTAGGCGTCCGGCCAGGGGTTCCAGGAGAGCGAGGGGACGGCGGTGAACAGGGCGCCGACAGCGAGCGTGCCGACGGCGGTGCCGCCGAGCAGGATGCCCCGCTCCTTCCAGGTCGCGAACCGGATGGCGATGGAGCCGTCCTGCGCCTGCTGCCTGCCGTGCGTCCACTGCCGCCAGCCCCACAGGGCGACGACGATGACGAGCAGCTGCTTGCCGACGCCGCCGGACAGCTCCGCGGAGGCGTACGCGGCGACGAGGATGACACCGGAGAGGAGCTGGGCGGGCCAGGTCCATATCGAGCGCCGCCAGCCGAGCGCGAGGGCGAGGAGGCCGACGGTGTTGCCGATCATGTCGGACCAGATGATGCGCTGGTCGAAGGCCGTGAAGGCTTCGGCGTTGAGCCAGTTCACTTGGTGGCCTCCTGAGCGGGCACCTGCACGCGGTCGCCGAGCAGGCGCTCCACGTACTTGGCGATGATGTCGACCTCAAGATTGACCGGGTCGCCGGGCTGCTTGATGCCGAGCGTGGTCAGCGCGAGGGTGGTGGGGATGAGGCTGATGGTGAAGAAGTCGGGGCCCGCGTCGACCACGGTGAGGCTGACGCCGTCGACGGTGATGGAGCCCTTCTCGACGACGTAGCGGGCGAGGTCGGCGGGGAGGGAGACCTTGACGATCTCCCAGTTCTCGGAGGGCTTGCGCTCGACGATGGTGCCGGTGCCGTCGACGTGTCCTTGCACGATGTGGCCGCCGAGGCGCGCGCCGACCGAGGTGGGGCGCTCCAGGTTGACGCGGGAGCCGACCGTGAGCGCGCCGAGGCCGGAGCGGTTCAGGGTCTCCGCCATGACGTCGGCGGTGAACTCGTCGCCCTCGTACTCCACGACCGTCAGACACACGCCGTTGACGGCGATGGAGTCGCCGTGCTTGGCGCCCTGGGTGACCACGGGGCCGCGCAGGCGGAACCGGGACGCGTCGGGGAGGTTCTCGACGGCGGTGATCTCGCCCAGCTCTTCGACGATTCCGGTGAACACGTCAGTGCTCCTTCGCTACGAGGGTCGCGGTTACAGGGGTCACGGTCACAGGGGGCGCGGTCACGGGGGTCGCGGTGATGCGCAGGTCGGGTCCGATGCGGACGGTCTCGCTCACGTCGAGCCGCAACGCTTCGGCGATGGTGGTGATTCCGCCGCCGGTCAGGGCGGCGGGGCCCGCGCCCAGCAGGGCGGGGGCGAGGTAGGCGACGACGCGGTCGACGGCGCCGGCGGCGACGAAGGCCCCGGCGAGCGTCGGGCCGCCTTCGAGGAGGACGGACCGCACGCCACGCGCGTGCAGCACGGCGAGCAGGGTTGGAATGTCCAACCCGCCTTCTTCCGCGCGCGGCAGCCGGACGGTCTCCGCGCCTTCGTACGCGGGCGTGGCGTCGTCGGCGACGGCGATCAGCGTCGGCGCCTCGCCGTCCAGGACGCGGGCGCCGGACGTGACGGCGGTGCCGTTCGTGTCGACGACGACCCGCAGCGGCTGGACGGCGCCCTGGATGCCGCGCACGGCGAGGTGCGGGTCGTCGGCGCGCTGGGTGCCGGAGCCGACGACGACGGCGTCGCACTCGGCGCGCAGCCGGTGCACGTCGGCGCGGGAGTCGGCGGAGGTGATCCAGCGGCTGGTGCCGTCGGCGGCGGCGATCCGGCCGTCGAGCGTGGCGGCGTACTTCCAGGTGACGTGGGGGCGGCCGAGCCGTACGGAGGTCAGCCAGGCGGCGTTCCCCTCGGCGGCCTCCGCCTCCAGCAGGGCGGACTCGACGGAGATCCCGGCCGTACGGAGGGTCTGCGCGCCTCCGGTGGCGGTGGGGTCGGGGTCGCCGACCGCGTAGACGACGCGGGCGATCCCGGCGTCGATGAGGGCCTGCGCGCACGGGCCGGTGCGGCCGGTGTGGTTGCAGGGTTCGAGGGTGACGAGGGCGGTGCCTCCGCGTGCCTTGTCGCCCGCCGCGCGCAGGGCGTCGACCTCGGCGTGCGGGCCGCCGGCGCGCCGGTGCCAGCCCTCGCCGACGATCTCGCCGGACGCGTCGAGGACGACACAGCCGACTACGGGGTTGGGGCTCGTGGAGCCGAGGCCGCGGGCGGCCAGCGTGATGGCGCGCCGCATGGCGGCTGCTTCGGCTACGGCGGTGGCCACCGGGTCCTCCTGCCTCTTCGGGCACGGACTCCGGGGCTGTCGATGACGACGACATGTACGGGCAACGGCATCGGGAGACACGTCGACGCCGAAAGAGACCTGTCCCCAGGAGATCCCGGAAACCGCCCCTGGCCGAGGCCAGGAACAAGCCAAGACGGCGGCGTGCACAAGATGCCCGCCCGCCGCGCACTGCCTCCCATCCGGACTTTCACCGTCGGTCCAGGAATTTCACCTGGTCAACCGGCCGCTGGAGGCGGCCGGGTCGCGGACTGTAACCGCCGGTTCGGAATTGCACCGACCCCGGAGTGCGCTGCTTGTGGTACGAGGCCAGTGTGCCACGCCTGATCGACGGCCAGGCGAGTGATCGGCTGTGGGCTGGCTCACAGCAGCAACGTTCCCTCTTCCGTTCAACAACTTGGTCCAGACCTATTGACCGACTGGTCTAGTCCTCTTAACGTCTGCGTCACCTCCGAGGAGCCGGAGCCGACGGTGTGCGCACACCGGGGCCCCAGAACGATCCACCTCTGTACCGGCTGTGTTGTTCCGCCCCGTCCGTGTTCCACTCCGCCCCTGGAGGCTCCCTTGCCGTCCCTCAACCGCGCGAGATCCACTTTGCTCGCGACCGGTGCCGCCGTCGCCGTCGCCGGAATGCTGCTCGGCGTGGTCTCCGGCGGCGCCTCGCACGCCGCCGACAAGGCCACCGACAACGCCGCCGACAACGCGTCCTGCCGCCCCGACGGCCTCTACCGGACGCCCGGCGTCGACGTTCCCTACTGTTCCGTCTACGACAGCGACGGCCGCGAGAAGATGGGCGCCGACCACCAGCGGCGCGTCATCGGCTACTTCACCGGCTGGCGCACCGGCAAGAACGGCGAGCCGGCCTACCTCGCCCCGGACATCCCATGGGGGAAGGTCACCCACGTCAACTACGCCTTCGCGCACATCGACAAGAGCAACAAGCTCTCCGTCGGCTCCGACGGCGAGAAGAACGCCGCCACCGGGATGACCTGGCCCGGCGTCGCGGGCGCCGAGATGGACCCCGCGCTGCCCTACAAGGGCCACTTCAACCTGCTCAACAAGTTCAAGAAGAAGCACCCGAACGTCAAGACGCTCATCTCCGTGGGCGGCTGGGCCGAGACGGGCGGCTACTTCGGCGACGACGGCGAGCGCGTGAAGTCCGGCGGCTTCTACTCGATGGCGACCAACGCCGACGGCTCCGTGAACCAGGCGGGCATCGACACCTTCGCCGACTCCGCGGTCACCTTCATAAAGAAGTACGGCTTCAACGGCGTCGACATCGACTACGAGTACCCGACCTCGATGAAGGACGCGGGCCACCCGGCCGACTTCCCGATCTCCAACGCCCGGCGCGGCGGCCTCGTCAAGGGCTATGCGGCCCTGATGAAGAGCTTGCGCGAGAAGCTCGACAAGGCGGGCGCGGCCGACGGCAAGCACTACATGCTGACCGTCGCGGCCCCCTCGTCCGGCTATCTGCTGCGCGGCATGGAGACCTTCCAGGTCCAGAAGTACCTGGACTACGTCAACATCATGTCGTACGACCTGCACGGCGCCTGGAACGAGTACGTCGGCCCCAACGCCTCGCTCTTCGACGACGGCAAGGACGCCGAGCTCGCCGCGGCGGGCGTCTACGGAAGCCAGCAGTACGGCGGCATCGGCTATCTGAACACCGACTGGGCCTACCACTACTTCCGCGGTTCGATGCCCGCCGGGCGCATCAACATCGGCCTGCCGTACTACACGCGCGGCCACAAGAACGTGCAGGGCGGCACGGACGGACTGTGGGGGAAGGCCGCGGCGACCAGCTGCCCGGCCGGTGCGGGCCTGACCAAGTGCGGTGACGGCGCGGTCGGCATCGACAACCTGTGGCACGACAAGGACGACAACGGCAAGGAGTCCCCGGCGGGCTCCAACCCGATGTGGCACGCCAAGAACCTGGAGAAGGGGATCGTCGGCGACTACGTCACCAAGTACGGCTTCCCCTCGGACACCAAGCTGACCGGCACCTACGCCCGCAAGTACAGCTCCTCGCTGGTCGCGCCGTGGCTGTGGAACGCGGACAAGAAGGTCTTCCTGTCCACGGAGGACGAGGAGTCGGTGGCCAAGAAGGCCGACTACGTGGTCGACCGGGGCATCGGCGGCACGATGATCTGGGAGATGGCGGGCGACTACGACTGGAACGCCGCCAAGGGCCAGTACGAGATGGGCTCCACGCTCACCTCGCTGATGCACGACAAGTTCAAGGCGGCCAAGCCCTACGGCGCGAAAGTCTCCAACAAGGAGCTGCCCACCAAGGCCGTCGACATCGGCGTGGAGTTCGGCGACTTCAAGCTCGGTGACTCCAACTACCCGATCACGCCCAAGGTGAAGATCACGAACAACACGAAGACAGCGCTGCCGGGCGGCACCGAGTTCCAGTTCGACTACTCCACCTCGGCCCCGGGCAACGCCTCCGACCAGTCCGGTTTCGGTACGAAGGTGATCAGCAGCGATCACACGGGCAGCAACGTCGGCGGTCTGAAGGGCGACTTCCACCGGGTCTCGCTGAAGCTGCCGGCCTGGCAGTCGCTGGCACCGGGCGCCTCCGTGGACCTCTCCTTCAACTACTACCTGCCCGTGTCGACCCCGTCGAACTGGACGGTGGACATCAGCGGCACGACGTACGCGCTCGCCGGTGATCTGGCGCGCGGCACCACGGTCGTCGAGCCGGGCTCGGGCGGCCCCGGGCCGACGGACCCGCCTGGCCCGACGGATCCGCCGGGCCCGACCGATCCGCCCACGCCCGGCAAGTGCACCGCTCCCGCGTGGAGCACGTCGTCCGAGTACGGCTCCGGTACGACCGTCTCCCACAAGTCCCGCACCTGGAAGGCCAAGTGGTGGACGAAGGGCGATGAGCCCGGCGCCGGTGGCGAGTGGGGCGTCTGGCAGGACCTCGGCGCCTGCTGACCGCCTGAACGCTCACGTCCACGCGGGTCCGGCACCCTGTGGGCGTGAGCGGTACGCATCACGCGGCGGGCCGAAGAGGTCGTCCTGGACCGCGTCCATGGCGGCGAGCAGCGCACCGTGCGACACCGCGGAGCCGCCCAGCACGCTCGCGCGGACCTCCGTGGGCAGCGGCGACATGGCGGTGACGCGCCGCGCGACGCGGTCGGCGAGCGCGGCGCCGCCCGCGCGGCCCACCTCGCCGCCGAGGACGACGCACCCCGGGTCCAGGATCGCGGCCATCGCGGCGGCGCCCACCGCGACGCGGTCCGCGACGGCGTCCAGGAAGGCCCCCTCCCCCGCCTCCACCGCGTGACGCACGACGTCGGCGGCGGACATGTCCGGCGCCAGGAGCCCGTGCTCCGCGCCTAGTTCCCGGAGCGCGGCGGCGCAGGCCAGCGAGTGGAAGCCGCCCTCGCAGGCGGTGGCGGAGGGCAGCCCGCCGGTGCCCGGCACCGGCAGGAAGCCGATCTCTCCGGTGCCGCCGGAGGCTCCCCTGCGCAGCGCCCCGTCGAGCACGACGGCGGCGCCCACGCCCTCGCCGAGCCAGAGCAGCACGAACGTGTCCCGGTCGTGCGCGGCACCGTCCCGCTGTTCGGCGCGGGCGGCGAGGTTGGTCTCGTTCTCCACCAGGACGCGCGCGCCGAGCCGCTCCTGGAGGGCGCCGGCGAGGCGGCGGTGCCAGGCGGGCAGGGAGGTCGTGTCGTGCAGATCGCCGGTGGCGGGGTCGATGAGGCCGGGCGCGCCTATGCCGATGGTGTGCAGCCGCTGGGCGCCGCCTTCCCGCGCGGCGTCCTCGACGAGCGCGACGGCACGCTGCACCGCGGACCCGGTGTCGCCGCCGATGGCCGCCGAGGCCTCGGCGAGCACCGCGCCGAGCAGGTCCGTCACGACGACGGAGACGCTGTCGGTGCGTACGTCGAGCGCGGCCAGGTGGGCGCGGGCGGCGACGATCCCGTAGAGCCGGGCGTTCGGGCCGCGCCGCTGGGCACCCGCCTCGCCGACGACGGTGATGAGCCCGGCGCTCTGGAGGCGCTCGACGAGGTCGGCCACCGAGGGCCGTGACAGGCCCGTGAGCTGCTTCAACTGGTTGGCGGTCAGGGGCCCTTCGCTCTGCAGGAGGCCCAGCGCGAGCCGGTCGTTGATGGCCCGAGCGGTACTCGGTGAGGCAGGCATGCCGGGATCCTTCCACAGAGCGCTTCTATTTATTAGGCAGGCTTCCTGATAGTTTACGTCGCCGTATCGAGGCACACCTCGGAGGGGCGGAACGGACATGAGTGAAGTGGTCTACGACAAGAGCCGGTTGCGGCGCGCGCGGATCGCCGTGGCCGCCGTCTTCTGTGTGCACGGCGCGGTCACCGGTTCCTTCGCGACCCGGGTGCCGTGGATCCAGGAGCACGCCTCGGTCAGCGCGGGCATGCTCGGCCTGGCGCTCGCCTTTCCGGCGATCGGCGCCTCCGTCGCGATGCCGCTCGCGAGCCGGATCAGCCACCGCTTCGGCGCCCGCAACGCGCTGCGCGGACTGCTCGCGATGTGGACGCTCGCTCTGATCCTGCCGTCGCTCGCGCCGAACCTGCTCACGCTCTGCCTGGCACTGTTCGTGTACGGCGCGACCTCGGGCATGTCGGACGTGGCGATGAACGCGCTCGGCGTCGAGACCGAGAACCGCCTCCAGAAGTCGATCATGTCGGGCCTGCACGGCATGTGGAGCGTCGGCGCCCTGATCGGCTCGGCGGCCGGCACGGTAGCCGCCCATCTGGGGTCGGACGCCCGGCTGCACCACGCGCTGGCCGCCGCGGCGCTCACCGGGCTCGGCCTGGCCGCCTGCCAGGGCGTCCTCGACCTCCAGGCGGCCCCCGAGGAGGAGGCGCCGCCGCGGTTCTCCCTGCCGCCCAAGTCGGCGCTGCTGATCGGCGCGGTCGGTTTCTGCGCGGTCTTCGCGGAGGGCGCGAGCCTGGACTGGTCGGCGGTCTATCTGCGTGACGTCCTCGACTCCTCGGCCGGTGTCGCCGCCGCCTGCACCACCGGATTCACGCTCACCATGGCGATCGCGCGTCTTGCGGGCGACGCGGTCGTCAACCGGTTCGGCGCGGTGCGCACGGTGCGCGCGGGCGGGGCGCTCGCGGTGCTCGGCGGGCTGCTCGTGGTCGTCGCGTCCCACCCGGTCATGGCCATGGGCGGCTTCGCGCTGCTCGGCCTCGGCATCGCGGTCGTGGTGCCGCTCGCCTTCGCCGCCGCCGGGCGCAGCGGCCCGAACCCCAGCCAGGCCATCGCGGGCGTCGCCACCATCACGTACACCTCGGGTCTGATCGCCCCCTCGGCGATCGGCACGCTGGCGGACGCGACGAGCCTGGTGACCTCCTTCGGTCTGGTGACGCTGCTCGCCTTCGGCCTCGTGGCCTTCGCGGGGGTGCTGCGCACGGACGGCCGCGAGGCGGCGCAGGCCGAGAACCCTCAGCCCGCCGGGGAGAAGTCGCACTGACGTCGCATTAACATGGCGTCGATCATTTCGGGCCACGCACCACGGCCCGGTTCGGCGCACAGAAAGCGACACTCACCATGGATCTCGGCGTGCGCTGGAAACTCCACGGCGACGGCCGCACCCCCGCCCCGGGTGCGGTCGTCCGGCCTGATGAGCGGCTCTCGTGGCCGCGGACCTTCGGGCTCGGCGCGCAGCACGTGGTGGCAATGTTCGGGGCGTCGTTCGTGGCGCCCGTCCTCATGGGTCTTGATCCGAATCTGGCCATCATGATGTCGGGCGTCGCGACCGTCATCTTCCTGCTCGCCACGCGCGGCCGGGTTCCCAGCTACCTGGGGTGCTCGCTCTCCTTCGTGGGCGTCGCCGCCGTCATCCGCGCGCAGGGCGGCTCCAGCGCGACGGTGACCGGCGCGGTCCTCGTGGTCGGTGCCGTGCTGTTCCTGGTGGGGCTCGCGGTGCAGAAGTTCGGGGCGCGGATCATCCACGCCGCGATGCCGCCGATCGTGACCGGCGCCGTCGTCATGCTGATCGGCTTCAATCTGGCGCCGGTCACCGCGTCGACGTACTGGCCCCAGGACCAGTGGACGGCCCTGCTGGTGATGCTGTTCACCGGATTGGCCGTGGTGTGCCTGCGCGGCTTCTGGTCGCGCGTCGCGATCTTCCTCGGTCTGATCTTCGGTTACGGCATCTCCTGGGCCCTCGACCGGATCTTCGGCAGGATCCACTCGGCGGACGCCTCGGGCAAGGTCGTCGACCACTGGCGTCTGGACCTGTCCGCCGTGGGCCATGCCGACTGGATCGGCCTGCCCTCCTTCCACGCGCCGAGCTTCGAGTGGTCGGCGATCCTCGTGGCGCTGCCCGTCGTCATCGCGCTGGTCGCGGAGAACGCGGGCCACGTCAAGGCCGTCGGCGAGATGACCGGCGACAACCTCGACGACAAGCTCGGCACGGCGATCTCCGCCGACGGCGCCGCCTCCATGCTCTCCACCGCGGTCGGCGGCCCGCCCAACACGACGTACTCCGAGAACATCGGTGTGATGGCGGCGACCCGCGTCTACTCCACGGCCGCGTACTGGGCGGCGGCCTGCTTCGCGCTGCTCTTCGGCCTCTGCCCCAAGTTCGGCGCGGTCGTCGCGGCGATCCCGGGCGGCGTCCTCGGCGGCATCACCGTCATCCTGTACGGCATGATCGGCCTGCTCGGCGCGCAGATCTGGATCAACGCCAAGGTGGACCTGCGCAATCCGCTGAACCTCGTGCCGGCCGCGGCGGGCATCATCATCGGCGTCGGCGGCGTCTCGCTGAAGTTCACCGACACCTTCGAGCTGAGCGGCATCGCGCTGGGCACGATCGTCGTCATCACGGGCTACCACGTGCTGCGCGCGTTCGCCCCGCCGCACCTCAAGTCCCAGGAACCGCTGCTGGATTCGGGCACGTCGACGTATGACGAAGAGGGCGAGCCGAGCGGCACGCGCTGATCGGCCGGCGCGTCAATCGGCTGGACGTGGTGCGTGGCGCCTGATTAGGGTGCGCACCATGTCCAGTCCCGAGTCCGACAGACTCCGGCCACCGGTCCTCCGGTGGCTTCTCGCGCCGTCGCACTGACGCGTTCGCCGCACTGACGCGTCTGTCGTGCCGCTGCCCTCCGCAGCCGTCCGCGACTTTCCGCTCCGCCGCCACCGGATCACCGCTTCGTGCCCTGATCCCCGCGTTCTTCCTCGTGGTTGCGGAGTCTTGCTGTGCCCTTTGCCCTCTACCTCCTCGGACTTGCCGTCTTCGCGCAAGGCACCTCCGAGTTCATGCTGTCCGGCCTGGTGTCGGACATCGCCCGGGACCTGGACGTCTCCATCCCGTCCGCAGGCCATCTCACCTCGGCGTTCGCCGTCGGAATGATCGTCGGCGCACCGCTGATGGCGCTCGTGAGCCGTCGCTTCTCGCGGCGGAGCGCGCTCCTTTTCTTCCTGATCGCCTTCCTTCTGGTCCACGTCGTCGGCGCGCTCACCACGAGCTTCGCGGTGCTGCTCGCGACGCGCGTCGTGGGCGCCCTGGCCAACGCCGGGTTCCTCGCGGTCGCCCTGGTGACCGCCACGAGCATGGTCGAGCCGAACGCCAAGGGGCGCGCCACCTCGGCGCTGCTCGGCGGCGTGACGGTCGCCTGTGTCGCGGGCGTGCCCGCGGGCGCGCTGCTCGGCGAGGTGTGGGGCTGGCGCTCGGCGTTCTGGGCCGTGGCCCTGATCTCCGTGCCCGCCGTCGTCGCCATCGCGCGGGCCGTGCCGGCCGGGGCGCCGGACGCCGCCGGGCCGGGCGCGCTCGGTGAGCTGCGGGCGCTGCGCGGGCCGCGGCTCCTGCTGACACTGCTGCTGGGGGCGCTGGTGAACGGCGCGACGTTCTGTACGTTCACCTTTCTGGCGCCCCTGGTCACCGACGTCACCGGGCTCGGCTCGGCCTGGGTGCCGGTGGTCCTCGCGCTCTTCGGCATCGGCTCGTTCGTCGGCGTCAGCCTGGGCGGTCGCGTCGCCGACGCGCGGCCGGTGCCACTCCTGGTCCTCGGTTCCCTCGCACTGCTGGCCGGCTGGGTCCTCTTCGCGGTGACCGCCGGGAACCCGGTGGCCGTGGTCGTACTGGTCTTCGTACAGGGCGCGCTGTCCTTCGGCGTCGGCTCCACGCTGATCTCCCAGGCCCTCTACGCGGCGGCCGACGCGCCCGACCTGGCGGGCGGCTTCGCCACGGCCGCGTTCAACGTGGGCGGCGCGCTCGGCCCCTGGTCCGGCGGCCTCGCGATCTCCGCGGGGCTCGGCTACCGCTCCCCGCTGTGGGTCAGCGCGCTGCTCGTGGCGCTGGCGCTGACCGTCGGCGGCGCGGCGCTCGGCCTCCGACAGCGGGGCACGCCCACCTCGGCTCGGCCCCGCTCCGACTCGGAGGCGTGAGCGGGAGCGGGGGTGCCGGGTCGTGTGCCGCTCCCCGCCACTGCGGCACACGGCATCGCCGGTCGTTCCCTCGTTTCGGGGAAGCGCCCGGTGCGCTGACGCCCCGACCGGGCCGGGGCTGGGACCCTGCCCCCATGGCACGGTTGCAGCGGTTCGCAGAGACCATGACCCCGGAGCACGGGGCCGACGGCGTGGTGCCACAGGCGTCCAGGGTCGACAGCGTGGTCACGCGGGCGCCCGGCGTTGACGGCGTCGTGGCGCGGATGCGGATGCTTGGGGGTGGGTGGCCGTCGCGGGATGGGGTGGGTGTTTTCAACCGGGTCTATCTGTCGGTCACCGAGGAGGTCGGTCGGCGTATCGGTCTGGGTGGCTTCTCCGACACGCGGGCCGCGGCCACGCTCGGCGTTCGGTTCGCCGAGCGCTATCTCGCGGCCGTCGACGCCGCCGCCGACGGGCGGCGGACGCCCGCCTGCTGGCGCCCGCTGTTCCAGTACCGGCGCCATCCCGGCGTACGCCCGCTGCAGTTCGCCCTCGCGGGCATCAACGCACACATCGGCCACGACCTGGCGCTCGCCGTCGTGGACGCCTGCCATGCGCTCGACTGCGAACCGGCCGACCTGGAGGACGAGTTCGACGGCGTGGGCGACATCCTCGTAGCGCTGGAGGAGCGCATCCGCGAAGAGCTGATGCCCGGCCCCGACCTCCTCCAGATCGGCGATCCGCTGACGCATCTGGCGGGTTCCTGGAGCCTGGAGCGGGCCCGCGACGGCGCGTGGGCGGCGGCCCGCACCCTGTGGGCGCTGCGCGAACTGCCCGGCATCGCCGAGGAGTTCACGGAGCGGCTGGACGGCGCGGTGGGTCTGGTGGGGCGGATCCTGCTGACGCCGCTGCCGGACTGAGCGAGCCGCCCCCGGCTCCCCCGCAGTCGTTGTACGTTGCATCGACGACCCCGACGCGAAGGAGCACCGGCATGGCGATCCGACTCGGACTGAGCCTCCCGCAGGGCAGGCAGTACGCGATCGGCGACGACGTCCCGGCGGTGGCCCGGGCCGCCGAGGACATCGGCTACGCGAGCCTGTGGGTCTTCGAGCGCGTCCTGTACCCCGACCCCGCCACGCAGGGGCTCTTCGGCATCCCGGGCCGGGCCTGGCCCGACCACTACCGCTCGGTGGCCGACCCGCTCATCACCCTGACGCTCGCCGCCTCGGCCACGGACCGGGCCCGGCTCGGCACCAGCGTCCTGGTCGCCCCGCTGCACATGCCGTTCCAGCTCGCCCGCTCGCTGGCCTCGCTGGACGCGGCAAGCGGGGGCCGGGTCGTCGCGGGCCTCGGCACGGGCTGGTCCGTGGACGAGTACGCGGCCGCGGCGGTGGCGCCGTTCGCCCGGCGCGGCGAGGTCCTGGACGAGCTGATCGACGTCTGCCACGCCGTGTGGGGCCCGGACCCGGTGGCGTACGAAGGGGAGTTGACGGCCATCGTGCCGTCCGCGGTCGGCCCCAAGCCCGCCCGGCCGATCCCGATCCTGCTGCCCGCGAACAGCCCGCGCGCGCTGCGCAGGCTCGTCGACCGCGCCGACGGCTGGATGCCGGTGGCCATGGGCGCCGACGTGCTCGCCGCGCAGTGGGCCAAGGTCCGCGAGGCCGCCGCCGAGCGGGGCCGCGAGCGGCCCGTCCAGAGTGTGGTGCGGGCGAACGCGCGGTACACGGCCAGGGCGTACGACGGTGCGGACCGCGCCCCCTTCCAGGGCAGCGCCGCGCAGATCGCCGAAGACCTGGCGGCGCACGCCGCGGTCGGCGTAGACGAGATCATCCTGGAGCTCGCGGCGTCGGCACGGGACGCGCGGGAACTGAAGGACGTCGCCGCCGAGGTGTACGAGGCGGCACGGGCGGCCGGGGTCTGAGACACCGCCCCGGGCCACGAAGGGGCGCGGGGAAGTGTGTGGCGACCGGTCACAGAGAACTCGCACACTCCACGCGCCCCGGCCACGGTGACACCCGCCGGTCAGTCCTCCGGCAGTTCCACCGGCGCGATCTCGTCGTAGACATCGCCGGGCCCGGGGTTCGTGGCGTCCGTGCCGCCGCCGAAGTGGTTCATCACGCCCCACACCGCGTTCAGCGCGGTCTGGATCGCGCCCTCGGCCCAGCCCGCCGTCCAGGAGATGTCGTCGCCCGCGAGGAAGATGCCCCGCTTGTCCTCGGGCAGCCGGTCCTGCATGAAGTGGGTGAACAGGCGCCGCTGGTAGCGGTAGTGGCCCGGCAGGTTCGCCTTGAAGGCGCCCATGAAGTAGGGCTCGTTCTCCCACGAGACGGTGACCGGGTTGCCGATGATGTGGCTGCGGATGTCGACCTTCGGGTAGATCTCGCCGAGCGACTTGAGCATGACCTCCATGCGCTCGTTCGCCGACAGCGGCAGCCACTTCAGGCTGTCGTCGCACCAGGTGTAGGAGAGGCAGATGACGGCGGGCTTGTCCGGGCCGTCGTCCAGGAGGTAGGTGCCGCGCGTCATGCGGTCGGTGAGCGTCATCGACATGACGTCACGGCCGGTCTCCTCATCCTTGTCCAGCCAGAACGGACGGTCGACGGGCACGAAGAGCTTGCTGGACTCCATGTAGTGGGTCCGCTCCATCGCCGTCCAGTGGTCGATGGGGAAGAGCGAGTCGTCGCACTCGATCTTGGAGAGCAGCATCCACGACTGGGCTGTGAAGATCGCCGCCTGGTAGGTGCGGATGTCGCCGGAGGCGTCGGTGACGGTGACGCGGTTCCCGGCGGTGCGGGCCAGGCGGGTCACGGCGGGCTTGGGCTCGCCGCCCTTGTGCAGCGACTTCAGGGACGTACCGGGCGCCCAGTGCACGATCTTCTGCGGCTCGCGCTCCCACATGCGCAGGGGCAGCTGCTGGCTGCCTCCGACGATGCCGCGGTGGTGGTCGTCGGCCTCGGTGTAGACGACGCGCAGGATCTCCAGGATGGAGTTCGGGAAGTCGGTGTCCCAGCCGCCGGTGCCGAAGCCGACCTGACCGAAGATCTCGCGGTGCCGGAACGACTTGAAGGCCGCGGAGTCGCAGAGGAAGCCGTAGAAGGTCTGGTTGTCGAGCTTCTCGACGAGCTTCGACCAGATCTCGCGGATCTTCGGTACGTCACGCTCGCGCAGGGCGCGGTTCATGTCGGAGAAGTCCGCGCCCTCTTCGAGGCAGTCGGCCCACGCCTTCGCGACATCGCGGTAGACCTGCGGCAGGTCAGCGACGGTCTCGGCGTAGTGCGACTCGCCCTTGAGGTCCACGACCGTCGAGGGGGTCGACTCGGCGAGCGGGTTGGGGAACGCGCTCGTCTTCAGGCCCACCAGGTCGATGTAGTGCTGGAGCGCCGTCGAGGACGGCGGGAAGCGCATCGCGCCCATCTCGGCGGTCAGGTCCGCGTCACAGCCCTCGAACCCGACGGTGCGCAGTCGCCCGCCGATCTGGTCGGCCTCGTAGACGACGGGCTTGAGGCCCATCTTCATCAGTTCGTACGCGGCGACGATGCCGGAGAGGCCGCCGCCGATGACGGCGACCTCGGTGCCGTGCTCGGTCGCGGGTATCTGGCCGAGGCCCGCGGGGTGCGCGAGGTAGTCGTCGTACGCGTAGGGGAAGTCCGGACCGAACATGGTGATCGGCGGCTGGGCGTCGGTGTGCTGGATGGCGGTGGGCACCGTGGACGTCATGGGGTACGGACTCCTTGCACGGAACTGAAAAGGCAGGTGGGGGGTGAGCTCAGACGAGGGACGCGTACAGGCCGGGGCGGCGGTCGCGCAGATAGGGGTTGGCCTCGCGGGACGCGGCCAGGAAGTCCGGGTCGACGTCGCCGACGACCAGCTCGGTGCCGCGGCCGGCGCGGGCGCGGGCCACGCCGTCGGGACCGGCCAGCGTGGAGAGCCCGACGAACTCGAACTCCCCCTCGGGCCCGACCCGGTTGACGTACGCGACGTACATCTGGTTCTCGAAGGCACGCACCGGCACGACGGACTCGGCGACGAACTGGAAGGGGTGCATCTGCGCGGTGGGGACGACCAGGAGGTCGGTGCCGGCGAGGGCGTGCGCGCGGACGTTCTCCGGGAACTCCACGTCGTAGCAGATCATGAGGCCGATGCGTACGCCGCCCAGCTCGGCCTGTACGACGTGCTGCTCACCCGGGGTGAAGGAGTCGCGCTCGAAGCAGCCGAAGAGGTGGGTCTTGCGGTAGTTCGCGAGGCGGGTCCCGTCCGGGCCGATCAGCTGGGAGGAGTTGAAGACGAGGTCGTCCTCGCGCTCCGGGTAGCCGTAGACGACGCCGACCCGGTGGCGGACCGCGATCTCGGCGATCGCCTTCGCGGACGGTCCGTCGGCGGACTCGGCAAGACGGGCCACGTCCTCGCCGATCGCGTACCCGGTGAGGAACAGCTCGGGCGCCACCAGCAGCCCGGCCCCCGCGGCGGCGGCACGGCCCGCCGCCTCGTCGAGTGCCGTGAGGTTCTCGGCGACGGATCCGAGACGCCCGGAACTCTGGAGCAGGGCGGTGCGCAGCGCAGGCATGGCTGATCCTCAAGGCGTACGAAGGGTCGGGTGGGGTCCGTTAGACGGTACGGTCGGGGGCCTCACCGGGACAAGGCACGACCGTTGCGGGCAGCCGCGCGATCCGTTGCGCGTGGCGGGCCCGGGCCGGCGATTTGTTGCGTGGTGTCGTGCACCTCACGTCGCAGACGGTGTCCACCCGTAGGCGCAGGCCCCCGGCGGTCTTCCCCGCCGCGCGGCGGAAGCGGAGTGCCGCCCGTGGCCGGACGTGCCGGATGCCCCTTCCGCGAGAGCGTGATCTCACTCGGAGAGACCGGGTGAACACCTCGCAGACGGAGGACTTCCCATGAGCCGTATGAGCCGTATGAGCGGTATGTGCCGCATCACCACCACCGACCGCACCCTCCACCGCCGACGCGCCCTGGCGGTGGGCGCCGCGCTCCTGATGACCGCGGGGGCGGCGGGCGCGGCCGTCGCTTCCGCCGACGACACGGCGCGCCCCGGCACGTCGGCCGCCGCGTCGCATGCGGCCGCCGACCACGCAGAGAAGCGGGAGGCCGCCGCGCTGACCGGCTCGGCGAAGATGTACCGCAAGACCACGGAGGACGTGACGTTCACCTTCGACGCGCATCTCGCCGCGGAGAACAACGGCGACCCGTCGAAGGCGACCGGCACCTTCCGCTTCGTGCACCTCGACAAGCCGGGCGGCAAGGGCGGCTGGGCGAAGGGCCGCATCGACTGCCTGATGACGGGCGGCAAGGTGGCCACGGCGACCGGCGTCATCACCGACACCAACCTGAAGCAGATCAAGGGCGGCCGGGTCGGTTTCACCGTCCACGACCAGGGCAGGATCGACCGCGTCGGCTACAGCTGGGCGGCGGTGGGCGGCCCCGACAACACCAGGAAACTCCCCAAGTGCACCAGCTCAGCCCCCCACGAGAAGGTCAAGAAGGGCACGGGCGACTTCCACGTGCTCCCGTGGAAGGTCCCGTACCCGACAGCCCAGTAAGGGGCGCGGGGAGCTGCGCGACCAGCCACAACGAGCCCCCAGCGAGGGTCTAAGCCGGGGACCCCGAAGAAAATCTCCGCATCAAGGGCGACAGCACGAGCACGGACTTCGTCCGCTCGACGAACGGCTCCCCGGCGATTCGCTCAAGCACCCGCTCGAAATGCCGCATATCCGCGGCGAACACCTGGACGATCGCGTCCGCGTCCCCCGTAACGGTGGACGCGGACGAGACCTCGGGATACCGCTCAAGACCGCGCTTGATCGCCTCCGGCGAGGTGTTCCGGCGACAGTAGATCTCGATGAACCCCTCGGTCTCCCAGCCGAGCGCCGCCGGGTCCACCCGCACCGTGAAGCCGGTGATGGCCCCCGTCGCCCGCAGCCGGTCCACGCGCCGCTTCACGGCGGGCGCGGAGAGTCCGACCAGCTGGCCGATGTCGGCGTAAGAGCGGCGGGCGTCCTCGGCGAGGGCGTGCACGATGCGTTCGTCGAGATCGTTCAGTCGCACGGGCGGTCGATCACTTTCGGTGGATCACTTCTCTGCGGTGGCCAAGCGGGAGCGGCTCATGCCGTACAGGAAGTAGAACACGAGGCCGACGGCCATCCAGACACCGAACACGACCCAGGTGACGGAGTCGAGGCTGAACATGTTGTACGCGCAGAAGCCGAAGCCGAGCACCGGGAAGAGCCAGCCCAGCGGCACCCGGAAGGTGCGCGGCATGTCCGGACGGGTCCGGCGCAGCACGATGACGGCGATGTTGACGAGGCCGAAGGCGAAGAGCGTGCCGATGCTGGTGGCGTCGACGAGCTTGCCGAGCGGCACGACCGAGGCGAGCGCGCCGCAGAACAGCGAGACGATGACGGTGTTCACGCGGGGCGTGCCCGTCTTCTTGCTGACCCTGCCGAAGACCTTGGGGACGAGGCCGTCGCGGGACATGGCGAACAGGACGCGGGTCTGGCCGTACAGCACCGTCAGGACGACGGAGGCGATGGAGATGACCGCGCCGGCGGCGAGGATCGTGCCCCACACGCTCTGTCCGGTGACGTCGTTCATGATCGCGGCGAGGGTGGCCTCGGAGCCCTCGAAGTCGGTCCAGTTCCAGGCACCGACGGCGACGGCCGCGACCAGGACGTAGAGCGCCGTGACGATGATCAGCGACAGCATGATGGCGCGGGGCAGGTCGCGCTGCGGATTCTTGGCCTCTTCACCGGCGGTGGAGGCGGCGTCGAAGCCGATGTACGAGAAGAAGAGGCTCGCGGCGGCGGCGCTGACGCCGGCCGTGCCGAGCGGCATGAAGTCCGCGTAGTTGCCGGACTTGAAGCCCATGAAGCCGATGGTGCAGAAGAGCACGAGCGCGGCGATCTTCACGATGACCATGATCGTGTTGGCCGTCGCCGACTCCTTGGCGCCGCCGAGCAGGAAGACCATGGCGAGCAGGACGACGATCAGGCCGGGCAGGTTGATGATGGCGCCGTCGACCTCGCCGGGCGCCGCGGAGAGCGCGTCGGGGATGGTGACGCCGATCGTCCCGTCGAGGAGTTCGTTGAGGTATTCGCCCCAGCCGACCGCGACGGCGGCCACGGACACGCCGTACTCCAGGACGAGGCACCAGCCGCAGACCCAGGCGATGAGTTCGCCCATCGTTGCGTACGCGTACGAGTACGAGGAGCCGGCGACCGGTATGGAGCCCGCCAGCTCGGCGTACGAGAGGGCCGAGAAGAGGGCGGTGAGACCGGCGATCACGAAGGAGATGGTGACGGCGGGCCCGGCCTTGGGGACGCTCTCGCCGAGGACGACGAAGATGCCGGTGCCGAGCGTGGCGCCGATGCTGATCATGGTCAGCTGCCACATGCCGAGGGAGCGGCGGAGCGAGCCACCCTCGCCCTGACCACCCTCCGCGACCAGGGCTTCGACCGGCTTGCGGCGCATGAGACGGCGGCCGAGGCCAGGGGCGGCGCCCGGGGGGCTCGGGCGGTTCTGCGGGGGTGCGCCTTGGTCGAGCACGCGCTGGCTCCTTCATCGCTGCCGGTCGGGCGGCGAGGGACCCGTGGCACCCGCGCTAGGAGACGGGAACCACCGAGCAGGCAGTCCCCGCCACACCACGTACAGCGGTTGACTCTAAGGCCGCGCCTTCCCGACCGTAATGCAGCAACCTTGCGCACCGGCGACTGATCATTGCGCGGTTCGGGGTTCGGCGTCGGTTCGTTGCGCGGTCCGTTTCGTCCGTTGCGTTCGGGGGGTCGCAGCGGAACGACGAGGACCCCGGCGGGGTACGCCGAAGGCCCCCGCGGAGATCACCGCGGGGGCCTTCGGCAGGTACGGGGAGCGGCTAGCTCCAGCTGGCGTGCAGGGGCTTGCCCTCCGCGTAGCCGGCGGCGCTCTGGATGCCGACCGTGGCCTTCTCGGCGAACTCCTCCAGGGAGGCCGCACCCGCGTACGTGCAGGAGGAGCGGACGCCCGCGATGATCGAGTCGATCAGGTCCTCGACGCCCGGACGGGTCGGGTCGAGGAACATGCGGGAGGTGGAGATGCCCTCCTCGAAGAGCGCCTTGCGGGCGCGGTCGTACGCGGACTCCTCGGACGTGCGGTTGCGCACCGCGCGGGCGGAGGCCATGCCGAAGGACTCCTTGTACGCGCGGCCCTGGGCGTCGTGCTGGAGGTCGCCCGGGGACTCGTACGTACCGGCGAACCAGGAGCCGATCATGACGTTCGAGGCGCCGGCGGCCAGTGCCATGGCGACGTCACGCGGGTGGCGGACACCGCCGTCGGCCCATACGTGCTTGCCGTACTTCTTCGCCTCGGCGGCGCATTCGAGCACCGCGGAGAACTGCGGGCGGCCGACGCCGGTCATCATGCGCGTGGTGCACATGGCGCCGGGGCCCACGCCGACCTTGATGATGTCGGCGCCCGCCTCGATCAGGTCGCGCACGCCCTCGGCGGCGACGATGTTGCCCGCGACGACGGGAACCTGCGGGTCGAGTCCGCGTACGGCCTTGACCGCGGCGATCATCGACTCCTGGTGGCCGTGCGCGGTGTCCACGACGAGCGTGTCGACGCCCGCGTCGAGCAGCTGCTTGGCCTTGCCCGCCACGTCGCCGTTGATGCCGACGGCGGCGGCGATGCGCAGGCCGCCCTTGGCGTCGACGGCCGGGGTGTAGAGCGTCGCGCGCAGGGCGCCCGTACGGGTGAGGATGCCCGCGAGGCGGCCGTCCTTGTCCACGGCGGGGGCGTACCGGCGGTTGGCGTGGTCCAGCTTGTTGAACGCGTCGCGCGGGTCGATGTCGGCGTCCAGGAGCAGCAGGTCCCTGGACATGACCTCGGAGAGCTGCGTGAACCGGTCGACGCCGCTCAGGTCGGTGTCGGTGACGACGCCCACGGGCTTCTGGTCGGCGTCGACGACGACGCCGGCGTTGTGCGCGCGCTTGGGCAGCAGGGCGAGCGCGTCCGCGACGGTCTGGGTGGGGGCCAGCACGATCGGGGTGTCCAGGACGTGGTGGCGCGTCTTGACCCAGGAGACGACGTCGGTGACGACCTCGATCGGGATGTCCTGGGGGATGACGACCAGGCCGCCGCGGCGGGCGATGGTCTCGGCCATGCGGCGGCCCGCGATGGCGGTCATGTTGGCGACGACCAGCGGGATCGTGGTGCCGGTGCCGTCGGGCGAGGAGAGGTCGACGCCCTGGCGGGAGCCGACGGCGGAGCGCCTCGGGACCATGAAGACGTCGTCGTACGTCAGGTCGTAGGGAACCGGAGGACTCGATACATGCCGACCCGTACCGGGCTCAAGAAAACGCATAAGTCTCACATTTTCACGCGAAACGGCGCAGGTCACTCCCACAAAGGCACAGCAAAACGCCCCCGACCATGTGTGGTCCTCCAAAGAGGTACGGGGGCTGATGCACAGGACAGTGGGCCTGCCTTACGACGAAAGGTTACCCGAGGTCGAACAGATCGGCGAGCCGACACCGGCCTCGGGGCCACGGGCCGACCCCGGCACCACGGGCCGGGCCGGACCGGCGGGGCTCCCCGCTCGCCGCACCCGTCTCCGCGAGGCCGGAATACGGCCCCCCGCGGGCGTCGCCAACCCCACTGCGGGAGAACCGAGTTGGGTTATCCAGGTTTACAACTGGAAGAGTCCGGAGTCACATTGACAGCGGCGATCACGGAAGCCTACGCTCGCGCTTGAACAACGGTAAAGTAACGCAGCTTTGGGAGATGTCCGGCCCTGCCCAGCCGTTTACGGAGGTCCTGGTCGATGAAGGGCATAGTTCTGGCCGGGGGAAGTGGCACCCGGCTCTACCCGCTGACGTATGCCATATCCAAGCAGATACTTCCGGTCTACAACAAACCGTTGATCTACTATCCGCTCTCGGCCCTGATGCTGGGTGGGATACGGGACATTCTGATCATTTCCTCGCCCCGTCATCTGGGCACGTTCCGTGACCTCCTCGGGGACGGCAGTCAGCTCGGCCTGAACATCGAGTACGCCGAGCAGACCGAGCCCAACGGAATCGCCGAGGCATTCGTCATCGGCGCGGAATTCATCGACAACGACCCGGTGACGCTGATCCTGGGCGACAACATCTTCCACGGCCCCGGATTCGGCAGGCTGCTCCAGGCCGAGATGCGGGACCTCGACGGCTGTGTGCTGTTCGGCTACTCCGTCGGGGATCCCGAGCGCTATGGCATAGGCGAGGTGGACGGCGACGGACGACTGGTCTCCCTGGAGGAGAAACCGGCGTTACCCAAGTCCAATATGGCCATCACGGGCCTGTATGTGTACGACAACGACGTCGTGGACGTGGCCAAGAACGTCCGGCCGTCGCACCGCGGCGAGCTGGAGATCACCGACGTGAATCGCGTCTACCTGCAGCAGGACCGGGCCAGGATGGTCAACCTCGGGCGCGGGTTCGCCTGGCTGGACACCGGGACCCACGACTCGCTCCTACAGGCCTCGCAGTTCGTGCAGACGCTGGAGCAGCGTCAGGGAGTACGGATAGCGTGCCTGGAGGAGATTTCTTTCCGTATGGGATTCATCGACGCCGCGGCCTGTCATGAGCTGGGCAGTCAACTGGGCAAGACTGATTACGGGAAGTATCTGATGGAGATTTCCCACCAAGGCTGAAGGGTGTCCAGTGCGCATTGTTGTCACCGGAGGTGCCGGCTTCATCGGCTCGCATTTTGTCCGGCAGACGGTACAGGACGAGTATCCGGCTCTCGCGGGAGCCGAGGTGACGGTCGTCGACAAACTCACGTATGCGGGCAGAAGAGAGAACCTCGCGCCGGTCTCCGGCAGTCCGCGGCTCCGTTTCGTCGAGGGCGACATCTGTGACACGGAGCTGATGCGCGACACGCTGCGCGGCGCCGAACTCGTCGTGCATTTCGCCGCCGAGTCACACGTCGACCGCTCCATTGCCGGAGCCGGTGAATTCGTACGGACCAATGTGCTCGGGACACAGACGCTGCTGACCGCCGCGCTGGAGTCGGATGTCGGTAAATTCGTCCATGTGTCGACCGATGAGGTGTACGGCTCGCTGGATGCCGACGGCACGCCGTGGACGGAAGAGGAACCCCTCTCTCCCAATTCCCCCTATGCGGCTTCGAAGGCTTCCGCGGATCTCCTGGTCCTTGCCTTTCACCGCACCCACGGACTGCCGGTCTGCGTCACCCGCGGGTCCAACACCTACGGCCCTTACCAATACCCGGAGAAGATTGTCCCGCTGTTCGTCTCCAACCTGCTGGCCGGCCGGAAGGTCCCGCTGTACGGGGACGGCGCGAATGTCAGGGACTGGCTGCATGTCGACGACCACTGCCGTGGTGTCGCGCTGGTGGCGGAGGGCGGAGAGCCCGGCGAGGTCTACAACGTGGGCGGTGGTACGGAGTTGACCAACCGCGCGCTGACCGAGCGGCTGCTCGGACTGCTCGGCGAGGACGCGTCGATGGTGGAGCGGGTCGCCGACCGCAAGGGGCACGACCGGCGGTACGCGATGGACATCTCCAAGATCTCCGGCGCCCTGGGCTACAAGCCCGCGGTGCCGTTCGAGGAGGGGCTCGCGGCGACGGTCGACTGGTACCGGCAGCACCATGGGCTCTGGAGCGGCGGCGGCGCGTAGCGCTCCCCGAGGCGGGTGGGCGGGCGGTGCCGGGCCATGGCCTTACGGCTGTGGCCCGGCACCGCCTTCGCGTCCATCGGGTCCCGTCAGTTCGGCAGGCGGGCTCCGGTGGTGACGCCGGTGCCGGTGGCCTCAAGGACCCGGTCGCACGGCGGGAGTTGAGCGCCGACGCCCGCGATCAGCCAGCAGGCGCGGTCCCGGGTGAGCGTGGTGAACAGGGCGGCCAGCCGCGGGTCGGCGCCGAACGGGTCGGTACCGGCGGTCGCGTCGACGACCACCAGCGAAGGATCGCCGCGCAGCGCACGCAGCAGCGCGAGCCGCCAGCGGTCCCGCTCGGACAGCGCGGCGGCGGCGTCGGTCTCCTCCGCCACCGCGGCACGCAGCCGGTCGAGGCCGTCCCGTACGCCGGGGCGCTCCGCCAGCTCCTCGGGGAAGGAGTCGAGCAGCCGGGCCGCCTCCTCGCGGGTGAGGCCCGGGGCCGCCGGGGAGACCCGGGCGATGTGCCGCTCGACGACCGCCGGGGCGAGGGTGGCGACGTCCACACCGCCGACGCGCACCTGCCCGGACGTGGGCGTGACATCGCCGGTCAGCAGGTCGCCGAGGAGCAGCCGGGTGCCGTCGGGGGCACCGACGAGCGCCGTGGTGGTGCCGTCCGGGAGCTCGAACGAGACCTGGTCGATCACCGCCGTGCCCTCGACGTGCAGGCTGACGCCGTCGAAGGTGATGTCGGTGCGTCCGGGCCAGTCGGCGGTGGACGCTTCGGATGCTTCGTACGCGCCGGACGCGTCGGTGCCGAGCAGTTTGCCGATGATGGCCATCACTGCGCGCGCGTTCATGATGGTGCTGGTCAGCAGGACCGCCTCCATCATGGGCCGGTAGGTGAGTACCGACAGCACGATCAGCGCGACACCCTTGGTCGCCGAGAGGCCGTCGCCGGAGGCCAGCGCGGCACAGACGCCGACGGCGGCGCAGGCGGCGAGTTCGACCACCCGCCACAGGAGCACCTCGCCGGTGGCGGGCAGCGCATGGCCGCCGTGGCCGCCGGAGTGCGGGGCGCCCGGCTGTTCGTAGGTCCGGCGGAGCCACTCCGCCCCGTCGGCCTCCTCGCGCCGGGCGAGCAGGCGGGCCACGAGCAGGGAACTGAGCGCGAGCACGAGCAGCCCCGCGGCCAGCGTCAGCGCGACGCGCACGTCGAAGAACGCGCTGATGACGATCACGGTCAGCGGCGTGGCGACGGCCGCGACCGCCGGGCGCAGCACGTGTGCGGGCAGTCCCATCAGGACGACGACCGCGGTGCCGTCGAGCGCGGCGAGCCGGTCGGAGTGGCCCGCGCCGAGCGCGCGGTTGGGCAGCTTCTCCGTCCGCTCGGCGACCGCCCTGTGCAGGGTGGTCACCAGCTCGGCGCCCAGGTCGTTGCCCATGGGCACGCTGCGGTAGTGCAGCACCGCGTACACCAGGCCGATGGCCGCGAGCACGGCGATCCACGTCCACGGCACCGCCGCGTCCGGGGTGAGCAGGTCCTCGGTGATGGGCACCACCAGGGCGAAGGCGATGCCCTGGGTGACGGCGCCGAGCAGCAGGAACAGACAGAGCGACCGCACTGCCCGGACCCCGGTGGCCTGGAGAAAGTGAGCGAGTACGAGTCTCATCGAGACACCTCCTGAGACACTGCGGACGCTGTGGTCCCCGCGGACCTTGCGGGTGCCGTGGTCAGGGGAGCGGACCCCGCCGGGTCGAGCAGACCGGCGTACGGACTGCCGGGACCGGCCAGCTCCCCGTGGCCGCCGGACGCGACCACCTGGCCTCCCTCGGTCACCACGAGCCGCCCCTCGGTGACCGCGGGCGGCCCGGTGGCGACGACCACCACCACGGCCCGCTCCCGCAGTTCGGCGATCGCCGCCCTGAGGGTGCCCGGGTCGCCCGGGAAGGCGCGCTGGTCCAGCAGGACGACCTCAACGTCTCCGCGGTCGGCGGCGAGCAGCCGGGCGAGCGCGAGGCGTTGGATCTCCGGGTAGGACCGCGGGGCCTCGGTGCCGACGACCGCGTGGTAGCCGCGCGGCAGCGCGGCGATCGACTCGTGGCAGCCGGCGGTGCGCGCGGCGCGCTCGGCCTCCTTGGCGTCGCCGTCGGCGCGGTCGGCGGTGATGTACGCGCCGATGGGGTCGATGACGACCGCCGGGTCGGCCTCCACAGCGGCGAACCGCTCCGCGGGGGTGTCAGCCGTGATCCGGTCGATGACGGCGTCGGCGCCCGCGTCGCTGGTGGCGACGACGGTCAGCACGCCGCCCCGCTCGGGCAGCTCCAGCGCGGGGGCCGGGTCTGCGGTCCGCTCCGACGCGGCGTTCGGCTCCGGCTCGGCGTTCCGCCCCGGACCGTTCGGCCTCGGCTCGGCGTTCGGCCCCGGCTCGGCGTTCCGCCCCGGCTCGGCGTTCCGCCCCGGACCGGCGTTCGGCCTCGGCTCGGCGTTCGGCCCCGGCTCGGCGTTCCGCCCCGGACCGGCGTTCCGCCCCGGACCGGCGTTCGGCCCCGGCGCGGCGTTCCGCCCCGGACCGGCGTTCGGCTCCGGCGTGCGGTTCCGCTCCGGCGCGGCGTTCGGCTCCGCGTGCGCGGAGCCCTTGGCGTGCGCGACAGCCTTGGCGTCCGCGTCGATCTCCCCGCCCACGTCGGCCTTCGCGTCTGCGGTGCCCTGGGCGTGCGCGCCGCCCTGGGCGTCCAGGTGGGCCTTCCCGTGCGCGGAACGCTGGGCGTCCGCGTAGGCCTTCCCGTGCGCGGCACCATGCCCGTGCGTGGCGGCCTTCCCGTCCTCGGCGCCCTGGGCGTGCGCGCCGCCCTGGGCGTCCAGGTGGGCCTTCCCGTGCGCGGAACGCTGGGCGTCCGCGTAGGCCTTCCCGGGCGCGGCACCATGCCCGTGCGTGGCGGCCTTCCCGTCCTCGGCGCCCTGGGCGTCCAGGTGGGCCTTCGCGTCTGCGGTGCCCTTCCCGTTGCCGTCGGCGGCAGCACGTGTCGACGTCTCCGGTCCGGCCGGGGCGGTGCTCGCGGAGGTGAACTGGGTCAGGCGGGTCGCGGCCTTCTTGCCCTCTCCGACCTCTTCCAGGAAGTAGGTGATGGCCAGTAGGGGCGCGGCAAGACCCGCGCCGAGGAGTAGGAACGGTACGAGGTCGGCGGGCGTGAGTCGGTCCGAGCGGATCAGCAGCGCTCCCCCGCACAGCACGAAGATGAGCACGGTCAGCGGCGAGAAGGCGATCTCGGCGAGGGCCCGGCCGCCGAGCAGCGAGCCGATGCGGACGCGGAAGAACTCGCTGAACTCGTCGGTGACGTCCGCCAGCCGGCGGGCGGAGTCCCGGGTGGCGGCGGCGGTGTGGGCCCGGGTGCCCGTCGGATTGACGCGCCGGTGGAGGTCGATGGTGGGCCGCACCGCGTCGATGCCGCCGATGCTCGCCGCGTAGTCGGTGGCCATCTCGCGGAAGAAGCGGGCGGAGATGACGCCGAAGACGGCGAAGCCCAGCAGGATGGGGGCCAGCGTGATGAGCGCCATCAGCCAGTCGACCCAGAACAGATAGCCGATCGACAGGACGAACACCAGCGCGGCCGCGATGAGTTCCGAGCCCGCTCTGCCCACCATCACGCCGACGGAGGCGATGTCACGGCCCAGGGTGGTGCCGTGCTCCTGCCAGGCGGCGTGCAGCGGGCGGGCCGCGCGGGCGCCGCGCAGCCTGCCGGTGACCGCGAGGAGCAGGGCCCGCTGCGTGCGCGCCCCCGCTTCCTTGCTCAGTACGCGTCCCACGAGCTGCGCGGCGAACCCGGCGACCGCCGCGGCGGCGACGACGAGCACAAGACGCCCGAGCCGCCCGCCGTCGGGGTCACCGGCGAGCAGCTCCCTGCACACCTCGATGACGGCGATGACGGGCCCGACGGTGGCCACCGCGCCGGCCGCTTCGAGCACGAGCGCCGTACGGGCGCGCCAGGCGATTCCATTGGTCCCGGCGGTGTTGGTGGTGTCGGTGGTGTCGCTCATCGCTTGGTGACCAGGAAGTCGCCGAGGACCAGGTAGTCGATGTCGGTACCGAGGAAGCACTCGATCGCGTCCTTCGGGGAGCACACGACCGGCTCGCCCGCCACGTTGAAGGAGGTGTTGACCAGGCACGGCACATCGGTGAGCGCGGTGAACTCGCGCAGCAGCCGGGCCAGTCGCGGGTTGCTCTCGTCGGTGACGGTCTGGATGCGCGAGGTGGCGTCGACGTGTGTGGCGGCCGCGATGGTGTCGGTGTACTCGGGCTTCACGGGGAACACGAAGGTCATGTACGGCGAGCGTTCCTTCTTGCCCATCTCGAAGACCTGCGGTGCGTTCTCCTCCAGGACGATGGGGGCGAACGGGCGGAACGGCTCGCGGTGCTTGACGCGGGTGTTGATGATGTCCTTCATGTCCGCGTGGGACGGGTTGGCCAGGATGCTGCGGTTGCCGAGGGCGCGCGGTCCGTACTCGGTGCGGCCCTGGAACCAGCCGATGACCGTCTTGCCGCTGAGCAGTTCGGCGGTCTTCGTCACGATCGCGCCGTCGGGCACCTCTTCCCAGGCGACGCGGTCGGCGTAGGTGTCCAGGGTGGTGCGGATCTCCTCGGTGGCGTACTCCGGGCCGAGGTAGGGCGACTTCGTGGGCACGAGCGCGACGTTCTTCTCACGGGCGACGTGTGCCGCCGCGCCGATGGACACCCCGGGGTCGCTGGCGCCGAAGCTGACCTCGGCGCGCTCGAAGGGCAGTTCCTCCAGGAGCTTGGTGTTGTTGACGCAGTTGAGCGCCACACCACCCTCGTAGATGAGGTCGCGCAGGTCGGTGGCGTCGGCCAGGGCGCGCAGCTGGTGGGCGGTGACCACTTCGAGCATCTGCTGGGCCGCGCTCGCGACGCGGACCTGGAAGTCGAAGTCGTTGCGGTTGCCGTCGTCGCCGCCGAAGATCTCGTCGAAGAGGCCGAGGTAGGCGCGGGGGCCGCGCGGGTCGTTGGCCAGGGCCAGCGAGTAGCGTCCGGGCGCGTCCAGGCTGACGACGTCGCTCAGGAACGGGTTCTTCTCTGGCGGCTCGCCGAAGCCGCCCAGACCCATCACCTTGTACTCGTCGTTGTTCGGGGTGAATCCGAGGTAGCGGGTGACCTCGGCGAAGAGCTGCGCGATGGAGTTCGCGGAGTCGATGGTGAACTCGTCGAAGACCTTGACCTGGCCGTCGCGGATCTCGCCCATGATGGCGCTGTCCTGCTCGGCCTGGCCGTCGCTGATGAAGAAGGCGGCGTCGCCGAAGCCCGCGAAGGTGCGGCCGCAGGCGAGGTGGGCCCGGTGGTGCGGGACGGTGGTGAGCTTCTCCTCGGGCAGGGCGTACCCGGTGTTGCGTACGAAGTCCTCAAGGATCGCGGTCTTGCTGAAGGCACCGGTGTAGAGCTCTCCGAAGCCGGAGATCGCCTGGAACTTGTACTCGGGAGGTAGGGGCGCGCTCGCGATCCGGGAAATGGCGGAGTCGGCGAACTCCGTGCTGAACTGCCAGCCGAACGCGTAGTGGTCGACGTCCGCGTAGTCGAGCCCCGCCTGGTCCAGGCACCAGCGCATGGCGTTGGCCGGGAAGGCGGTGGTTTTCTTCTGCCGGTTCATCCGCTCTTCCTCGACGGCGGCGACCAGCTTGCCGTCGATGAACAGGGCCGCGGCCGCGTCGTGTCCGAGGAAACTGTGCCGGTCGACGCTGTCCTGGGTGTAGCCGTAGAGCTTGCCGAAGAGTTCGGCGACGCGGGAGAAGCCGTTGTAGCCAAGGATTATCACTGAGTTGTCTCCTCCGGAGCACGGATCTGTGTGAGCGGGTCGTACGAGCGCGGGTCGTGTGAGCGCGGGGTCAGATGTCCCGTTCCGCCAGCCAGCCGCGGATCGTGGCGGTGGTCGCGGCGATGTTGTCCTCCATGATCGTGAAGTGGTCGCCGGGGGTGGTGACCAGCGTGTGGGGGAAGGACCAGGACGCCCGCCAGCCGTCGCCTTCGTGGTTGTCGGCCTGGTGCGGCAGGGGGTCCTCCGCGCGCAGGAAGAGCGTCGGCGTCACGGTCGGCGCGATCGCGCACTCGTCCATCAGCGTGTGGTAGTGGCCCATCGCGCTGAGCCGTACGCCGCTCAACGCGCCGCGGCCGAAGAGGTGTTCGCGGGCGAAGAGGGCGTCCATCATGGCGCGGCTCAGCTCGGCGGAGAACTGGGTGCCTGCCTGGAAGGTGTCCAGGATGACGGTGGCGGCCGGGGAGAGCCCCGCCTGTTCCGCCCGTGCGGTCAGCGCGTGGCCGATCAGTCCGCCCGCGGAGTGCCCGAGCAGCACGTACGGCCGGGAGCCGAGGGCCGAGCGGACCGCGGCGAGCTGGAGTTCGAGGAAGGCGTCGAACGTCCCGGGCACCGGCTCCCCCTCCTCGAAGCCGGGGTTGACCAGCACCAGCACGTCCCGCTCGCCCTGGACGCGCTGGGCGAGACCGACGTACTGGAGCGGTCCGGCGGTCGCGGTGATGGCCGGGACGCAGACGAGTGCGGCCAGGTTCTCGTCGCCCTTGGCGAGGCGGACCGGTTCCCGTACGTGGTCGGCCGCGCTCTCGGCGCCGAAGGAGGCGCGGAGCCGGCCGGCGGCCTGGATGAGGTCCATGCCGGCCGAGCCCGCCTTGCCCAGGGCGTGGGACTGGCGGTAGAGGGCCTCCAGGCTGTCGAAGGGCGAGGCGGGGGCGGCGGCGCCCGGGCCGGCCGTGCGGGCCTCCCCCGGCTCCGGTGCGGTGCCCACGAGGCCGATCAGGTGCTCGGCGAGCAGGGCCGTCGTCGGGTGCTCGAACAGTGCGGCGGCCGGGAGCTCCAGGCGCAGCAGGGAGCCGAGCCGGGAGCGCATGTCGATGCCCGCCATCGAGTCGACGCCGAGGTCCAGGAACTCGGCGTCCACGTCGATGGCTTCGGCGCCGCCGTGCCCCAGGACCTCGGCGAGCTCGGTGCGGATGTAGTCCTCCAGCAGCCGGGCCCGCTTGTCCGGCTCGGCGCCGAGGACCCGGGCGACGGCGTCCTGCGCGGACTTCGCGGGCTGCGCGGGGCGGCCTGGACGGGCGGGCCGGGGCGCGGGGCGTTCCTGACTCCGGGAGGCGTCGGGGACGCGCCGGAAGTCGGCGGTGGACACCGCACGCAGGGTCAGCCTGCGCACCTCGGCCACGGGCCGTCCGGTGGTGTCGGCGAGATACAGAGACACGACTCGCCGCCCGACGCCGACCGACGGGGCCTCGCCGTGGCCGACCTCGCCCCGGCCGGCTCCATCGCGGCCGGACCCGTCGCGGCCGATCCCGTCCTGGTCCGCGAAGGACAGCCGTACCCGTAGGCTCGTAATGTCGCCCGTGTCGAGTACGCGTACGTCTTCCATGTCGGCCGGGAGCCATACCCTTGCGCCGGCCGTGTCCTCGGGCCGCGTGTCGGCAATGGCGTGCAGCGTGGCGTCGAGCAGGGCCGGGTGCGGGCCCTCGAAGCCGTGGGGCGTGGTGGCCGTCTCCTCGGGCAGCGTCACCTCGGCGAGGATGTCGGTGCCGCTGCGCCAGGCGGCGCGCAGGGCGCGGAACGCGGGCCCGTAGGCATGGCCCTGCTTCTCCAATGCCGCGTAGAGATCCGCGGGTTCCAGTGCCTCGGCGCCGGGCGGCGGCCAGGTGCCGGCCAGTGGGCGGAAGCCCTCGGGTTCCACGAGGTTCCCGAGGGGCGGCTCGACGACGGCGCGGGCGTGGCAGGTCCACTCCCCCGCGGCCGCGCCGGAGGTGGGCTCCGGCTCGGGCCTGGAGTGGACGGTCAGGCTGCGGCGCCCCTCCTCGTCGGGCGGGCCGGCCTGGACCTGGACGTGCGAGGCCACGTGCGCGTCCAGTACCAGCGGCGCTTCCAGGGCGAGCCGGGATACCTGCGGGCAGCCGAGCCGGCGCCCCGCGTACAGCGCCCAGTCGAGCAGGACGCTGCCGGGCAGCAGGACGGTGTCCGCGACCGCATGGTCCGCGAGCCAGGGCGCGGTGGCCTGGGAGAGCCTGCCGGTGAGCAGGGCCGTGCCGCTCTCCGCGAGCTCGACCGCACCGGCCAGCAGCGGGTGGTCCGCCGCCGTGAGCCCCACGGTGCCCGCGTCACCGGCGGGGGCGGGCGCCTCCAGCCAGTAGCGCTGCCGTTGGAAGGCGTACGTGGGTACGTCGACGGGGCGCGTCGGCAGGTCAAGGAGCGCCGCCCAGTCGACGGTGCCGCCGCGTGCCCACAGCGCGGCGGCCGTGCGCAGCAGCGCGGGCCGCGCCTCGTGGCCGGGCCGCAGCGTGCTGGTCACCAGGATGTCCCGCCCGGTGGCCGCGGCCTGATCCACGGCGGCGGCGACGGCGGTCGACGGACAGCCGCCGGGGCCCACCTCTACGAACGCCTCCACGCCGTCGTCCAGCAGCGCCTTCACAGCGGCGTCCGGCCGCACCGGCTCGCGCAGGGTCCGGTACCAGTGCTCGGCGTCCACGTCGGCGGGGGTGAGCCGCGAGCCCGTGACGGCCGAGTACATACGTACGCGCCCGTTGCCCGCGTCGACCTGGGCCGCCAACGCCAGCAACTCCTCGCGCAGGGACTCCACGGGCGGAGTGTGCGGAGTGTGCGGAGTGCGCGGAGTGTTCGGAGCGTTCGTCTCGGCGTCCGCGAGCAGTCGGCCCTGGCCTGCGGCCAGCCGCGCGCCGTCGGCGAGGGGCAGGATTCCGGCGGCGCAGGCCGCGGCGATCTCGCCGCCGCCGAGGCCGACGACGGCGGCCGGGGTGACACCGGCGGCCGACCACACCTCGGCGAGGGACACCGTCACCGCCCACAGCGCGGGGCGGCCGACGTCCGCGCTCCGGAGCCGTCCCGGTTCGTCGCGCAGGACGTCGAGGAGGGCGAAGTCGGTGTGCGGGGCGAGGGCCGCGGCGCACTCGGCCATGGAGGAGGCGAACACGGGGGAGGACGCGAGCAGCTCGTTCGCCGCCTCGGCCCAGCCGTCCGACTCCTCGGGGAAGACGAACGCGACCTTGAGCGCCGAGCGTGCCACGCCGCGCTCGATGGAGTCGCCGGGGGCATCCCCGCCGGCGGCCAGTGTGTCGAGGAGCGCCGCGAATCCTTCGGTGTCCTCGGCGAGGACCACCGCGCGGTGTTCGAACGCCGTACGCGTGGTGGCCAGTGCCACCGCCGTCCCGGCCACGTCCGTGACCTGCGTAGCAGCGTGCTCCCGCAGCCGGGCCGCCTGATCGCGCAACGCGGCGGGCGACTTGGCCGACACCAACCACGGCAGTACGCCGACGCAGCCCTGCCCCTTGGGGCTGTCCTGCACCTCCTGCGGAGCCTGCTCCAGAATCACGTGCGCGTTCGTGCCACTGATCCCGAACGAAGACACCCCCGCACGCCGCAGCCCCTCCCCCGGCCACGCACACCGCTCCCTCGCCAACTCCACCGCACCCGACGACCAGTCCACATGACTGCTCGGCTCATCCACATGCAACGTCGGCGGCACCACACCATGCCGCA
>NZ_JBSFRK010000053.1:0-55241 GCF_053589195.1 Streptomyces sp. NPDC003379
CTCGACGGCTGGCCCCTCGACGACGCCGAGCACAGCCGTCATGCCGTCAAACGCG
The DNA here is from genome assembly GCF_053589195.1 of Streptomyces sp. NPDC003379. Classification (NCBI taxonomy): domain Bacteria; kingdom Bacillati; phylum Actinomycetota; class Actinomycetes; order Kitasatosporales; family Streptomycetaceae; genus Streptomyces; species Streptomyces sp. NPDC003379. The sequence continues at coordinate 56 of NZ_JBSFRK010000053.1, forward strand.
ACGCGGACACCTGGCGGTCCTTCGACCGCGTACGGTCCTTGCCCGGAGAAGTCTTCCGGGCGCCCCCACCGACGTAATAATCCGACCGCAGCCGCTCACCGCCTGTCAGCCGAACCAGCTCACCTGAACGACCACGATCCGCTGGCCGCGCACAGGTAGGCGGCGCCCTCCAGAAAGACCATGGACTCACGGACCGCGATCTCATTCGCCAGCCGCTCGACTTCGCCCCGCGCCTCGTCGGTCAGCCCGTCGAGGAGATCTTCCCGAAACTCCTCCCAGTGCCAGTCAGCCACCGGTTACCTCTCGATGCGCCGCGCGCACGATGTCTCCGGCCTCGCGGATCGCCCGGTCCCGCTCCGCCGGATCCGCACTGTCGATGGCCGCCTCGGCGGCGCGCAGACGGCGGGCCGTCTCGGGGTGCCGTTCGATCTCGACGACCACGCCCCACTGCCGGTAGAACATCCGGATCGGTACGACGCTGTCCTCGTCCCCTGCCCGTACGAAGGCCTGCTGCAGGTCCTCGAAGAACTCGGGGAGCCGGGACGGAACCACCGTGGCCACGGCCTGGCGGAGCGCCGGGAGCGTGAGCTCGGGGCGGGGCGTTAGCGCCATTCGCGTCCCGCCTTCTCGGTGACGGCGAGATCCCACTCGGCGTACACCACCTTCCCGACGACCCTCGGCTCCCACCCCCACCGATCGGCCAGCGCCCCCACCAGCAGCAGCCCCCGCCCGAACTGGTCCTCCCCCACCGCCGGGCGCGGACTCGGCAGCCGCTCGCCCCGCGGATCGGTCACCTCGACGCGGAGGGCGCCCACGCTGAGCCCGACCCGTACGCGGATCAGCCGCTCGCGGAGGCTGCCGTGGAGCAGCGCGTTGGTCATCAACTCGGAGAGGACCAACGCGGCGTCACCGGCGCGCCCGGGGAGCCCCCACTCGGCGACGAGGCGGGCGGTCCTGCGGCGGGCGAGGGTGACGCTGCGGGGCTGGGCGGGGTAGTCGAGACGGTCCTCGTGGAGGAGGGGCGGCTGGGGCGCCGGGTCTGAGCGGGCTGGTTCGGCCATGGTTGGGCGCACCTCCTGGCGCCAGGGCCGCTGAGTCAGCGGTTGAGTACGGAAGGTAGTGACGAGTTCGTCATAAGGGCAATCCAATCGGGGAAGTTCTTCCCCAAAGGGTGAACAGTGTCGACTTGCCATGCCGGCGGGGACACACTGTGACCGTGACGCGATCCACTCAGCAGACCGGCGCCCGCGCATCAACTGTTCTGGGACGCAGGCTCGGTGGCGAGCTACTGCGCCTGCGCAACGCCGCGGGGAAGACGCAACAACAGGCCGCCGAGTCCATCAACGCCACGGGCACGAAGATCGTGAAGATGGAGCGGGGATGGGTCCCGATGCGTGACCCCGACATCCGCGTGCTGTGCGAGTTTTATGGGCTGGAGGACCGCAAGGCCGCCGCCCGCTTGCTGGAGTTGGCGAAGCTGGACCGCGAAAGGCGTAGGGCCAAGGGGTGGTGGCGCCACACGCCCACTCCTGGTGGGATGCCCGAATACATCGCCATGGAGCAAGCCGCGACCTACATCCGCAACTGGCAGCCCTCATTGGTTCCGGGCCTGCTCCAAACGCCCGAGTACACCCGCTCACTCGGCGTGAGCGAAGGCTTTTGGGACACCCCGGACGACATTGAACACGGGGTCGAGGTCAAGCAGAAGCGTCAGCAACGACTCTTCGCCGAGCAGGCCCTCCAGCTGTACGCGGTGATCTGGGAAGCAGCACTGCGCCAACAGATCGGGGGCGTCGAAGTGATGCGTGCCCAGCTCGAACGCTTGCTGGAACTCACCGAGTTGCCGAATGTACACCTGCAAGTACTGCCCTTTCGGGCGGGCGCGCACCCGTGCATCGCAGGTCCCTTCAGCATCGTCTCTTTCGAAGAGGCCGAGGCCCTCGACGTAGTCCAGTCGGACACCGTGTCGGGCATGGCCTGGGTCGAGAACGAGGCAGAGTGCCGCACGTACAGCGACCGCTTCGACCGCACCGCTCGCCTCAGCCTGGCCCCGCGCGACTCCACCACCCTTATCGACAGCCTGCGCAAGGAAATGTGACCCATGCCCGAGTTCATCTTTACGAAGTCCAGCTACAGCACGGCCAACTACGAATGCGTCGAAGTAGCCGCCAACGTGCCCGAAACCGTCGCCATACGCGACTCCAAAGACCCGCACCCCGACGCCCCGATACTCCGCCTGAGCCCCGCAGCCTGGGCACACTTCACTGCGTCGCTGCACTGAGCCCGGTTGGTGGTGGACGGTTGCCGAGGGGCCGCCCACCATCAACGGCACCGCGTGGCCGCAGACCCCGCCCCGCGCCCAGCCCGGCGCCGGAACGGTTCCGCGCAGCCGTTCGGGTGAACGGTTCCCGATCTTCCCGGTCCGCGAGGAAGGCGCCGCCCATGCTCCCGTTGGGGCACCCGGAACGGGCGTAGCCCGGCATCAGCGACAGGGAGGACCAGCGATGAGCGCCGATCCCATCAGCGAGCCGAGCACGCTGCCGCAGCAGGACCCCATCGATCTACTGATCGCGTTCGAAGAGGCATCCCAGGTGCCGATTCGTCCCGAGTACTTCGAGGGGATGGGCATCGTGCCACCACAGCCCGACGACGAGCACAACCACGAGGCAGCGGAGGTCTACTTCCAGCTTCGCTCCGCGGGCATCCACCTGGCCGGCTTCGGCAACGCCTACCGCATCGGCCCGAGGGGCGGCCGCACCACCGCTCTGGTGATCCCCGACTTCTACGTGCGCCGCCGCAGGCCCAGCGAGCTCGACGAGTCGTACCGCAAGGCTCATAGGGGCTGGTACCCCATCGAGCTGCTCGCCGTCGTCGGCGAGGTCACCTCCAGCAACCACGAGATCGACACCGGACCGAAGTACCGCAGCTACGCCGCCGCGGGAATCCCTCTCTACGTGCTGCTCCACCGCCAGCAGGGCAAGGCGTTCGCGTACTCCGACCCGGCCCAGGAGGACGATCCGGCCGAGGCCCACTACGCCACCAAGGTCGAGGTCGAGCTGGGCCGCCCGCTGCCGCTCCCCGCGCCCTATCCGAAGCTCGACACGGCGTTCCTCGTGGAGGACACGGAGGACACGGAGGAATAGGGCACCGCGCCTCGACCCGCGCAGCACCCCGTGCAACGTCCCGCCCCCACAGGTAACGACTTGGTTGCCGCGGGGGCGTTCGCTATTGACGGCCCATTCACGCCAGCCTTACGGTCCTCACGAATTGGAAAGTTTCCTAACAGTTAAGCGGCCGACGGGCGACGCGGGCGAAGGGCAGGTGCCGTGATGGCAGCAGCAGGGAGCACCCCGGCACCCCCGGGTACCCCCGGTACCCCCCGCGTCCTGCGCGCCATGAACGACCGCGCCGTACTGGATCTCCTCGTCGCCCACGGCCCCCTCACCCGCACCCGCATCGGCGAGCTGACCGGCCTCTCCAAGCCCACCACCTCCCAGCTCCTCGGGCGGCTCGAAGCGGCCGGCCTCGTGCGCACGAGCGGCAGCCTCAGCGGGCGCCCGGGGCCGAACGCCCTGCTGTACGAGATCGACCCCGGCGCCGGACACGTCGCCGCGCTGTCCGCCGACCCGACCGGCATCACCGCGCTCGTCGCCGACATCACCGGCACCGTCCTCGGCCGGGAGCGCGTGGAGGCGGACTCCGACGGGCGCGCCGCCGAGGACGTACGCCACCGCACCGCCCAGCTGGTCACGGAGGCCGTCGACGGGGCGCTGCGCCACGCGGGCCTCGGCCACGACGACCTGCGGGCCGCCGTCATCGGCACCCCCGGTGCCATCGACCCGCACACCGGCCAGCTGCGCTATGCCCCGCACCTGCCGGGCTGGCACTCCCGCACCCTGCGCGACGACCTCGCCGCGGTGCTCGGCACGCCGGTCGTGATCGAGAACGACGTCAATCTGGCCGCGGTCGCCGAGCAGTACGAAGGCGCCGCCCAGGATCACGACAATTACGTACTGACCTGGCTCGACGAGGGAGTCGGCGCCGCCATCGTGCTCGGCGGCACCCTGCTGCGCGGCGCCACCGGCGGCGCGGGCGAGATCGGCTACATGCCGCTGCCGGGCGCCCCGCTGGCCAGGGGCGGACCCGAGGCGACCTGTGGGCCCGACGGGGGCGGCGGATTCCAGAGCCAGGTCTCCGCGCCGGTCGTCCGCGCGCTCGCGGGCCCCGACGCGACGCTGACGGAAGCCCTCGCCGACGACGCCGTCCTCGGCGAGGTCGCCCGCCGCCTCGCCACCGGCATCGCCGCGGTCGTCGCCGTCGTCGACCCCGAGCTCGTTGTGCTGTCCGGCTCGGTGGCCCAGGCGGGCGGCGACAAGCTGCGCCTGCGCGTCGAGGAGGAGCTGACCGGGCTCGCGCTGCCCCGCCCGCAGGTCCGCATCAGCGAACTCGACGGTGATCCGATCGTCACCGGTGCCCTCCGCTCCGCCCTCACCCAGGCCCGCGACCAAATCTTCGACACGGCCTGAGCCACCCACTCCCCCCAGCCGTCTCCGCCTCCCCTCCCCCGTAAAGGAAGTCCGCCATGCCGCGATGGCGCATGCCCACCTGCGCGTCCGCGGCGCTCGCCGCAGCCGGTCTGTTGCTCTCCGGCTGCGCCAACCCGAGCGTCGGCAGCGCGAACGATGACCCCAGCAAGCCGGTCACGCTGAAGTTCTGGCACGGCTGGGCCACGCCCGGCGAGGTCAAGGCCGTCGACGACAGCATCGAGCGGTTCGAGGAGCTGCACCCCCACATCAAGGTGGAGTCGACGGGGAACGTCACCGACGCCACCGTCAACCAGGCCCTGCGCGCCGGTGGCGACAAGGCCCCGGACGTGGTGTCGTCGTTCACCACCAACAACGTCGGGCAGTACTGCGATTCAGGGATGTGGGTCGACCTCGACCCGTTCATGAAGAAGACGGGCGTGGACAAGGGGAAGGTCTTCCCGAAGACGCTTCTCGACTACACCAGTTATGAGGGCAATCAGTGCGCCCTTCCCCTTCTCGCCGACGCCTTCGGCATGTACTACAACAAGGACGCCTTCGAGGAGGCGGGCATCAAGCGCCCGCCCCGGACCATGTCCGAGTTCGAACGGGACGCCAAGAAGCTGACCGTGCGCAGCGGCAAGGACTCGTACAAGCGGGTCGGGTACATGCCCAACTTCCGGCTGTACCAGAACAGCCCGGACCGGCTCTTCGCGCAGTGGGGGCCCACGTACTTCGACGCGGACGGCAGGTCGAGGCTCGCCGAGGAGCCGGTGACGTACAAGTTCCTGAAGACCGCGCGGCGCCTCGCCGACGCGCAGGGCGGCTTCGACGACCTGGAGAAGTTCCGGCTCACCTTCGGCGATGAGATGTCCGGCCAGAACGGCTTCCTCACCGGAAAGCTGGCCATGCATCTGGACGGCGAGTGGCGCGGGCTCATGCTCAAGGACGCCAAGGCGGAGTTCGACTGGGGGGTCGCGCCGCTGCCCGTCCCCGACGACCAGGCGGACACGTACGGGCGCGGCTTCATCACCGGCACGGTGGCCGGCATCGCGCACAGCAGCAAGCACCAGAACGCCGCGTGGGAGCTGGTGAGGTTCCTGACCACGGACACCGACCAGGTCGTGGACTTCGCCAACGCCATCCACAACGTGCCGTCCACGTACGCGGCCCTCAAGTCGCCGCGCCTGGACGCCGATCCGACCTTCCGCGCCTTCTTCGACATCTTGGAGAACAAGCACAGCGAGGCCCTGCCGCCCTCCACGAACGGCGGCGCGTACGTCGTCTCGCTGATGGACTTCGCGTACTCGGTCGAGGCCGGGCGCGTCCCCGATCTACGCAGGGGCCTGCGGAGACTCGACGACCAGATCGACGCCGACACGCTCCAGTCGAAGAGCTGAGGAGCCCCCGAGTCATGGCACTTTCCCTCTCCAACCCGGCGCGCCGCAGACTGCGCACCCTCGGTTTCCTCTCCCCCTGGCTGGTCGGTTTCAGCGTCTTCTTCGCGTATCCGCTGATCGCGACCGTCTACTTCTCGTTCATGCACTACAACCAGATCAAGGAGCCCACCTTCGTGGGCCTGCGGAACTGGAAGTACGTGTTCGAACAGATGCCACTGTTCGGGCCCGCCCTGTGGAACACCCTGTGGCTGGTCGTGATCATGGTGGCGCTCCGGGTGGTCTTCGGGCTCTCGCTCGGACTGCTCATCACGAAGATCAAGACGGGGGCCGGGTTCTTCCGCACCGCCTTCTACCTTCCGTATCTCGCTCCGCCGGTCGCCGCCACCGTCGCGTTCGTCTTCCTGCTGAATCCGGGGTCGGGGCCGGTCAACGAGATCCTGGGCGCGGTCGGCGTCTCCGCGCCCAACTGGTTCAACGATCCCGACTGGGCCAAGCCCTCCCTGGTGCTGCTCTCCCTGTGGGGCATCGGCGACCTGATGGTGATCTTCATGGCCGCGCTGCTCGACGTGCCGAAGGAGCAGTACGAGGCCGCCGAGCTGGACGGCGCCGGGGCGTGGGCCAGGTTCCGGTACGTCACTTGGCCGTCGATCACGCCGATCGTGATGTTCGCGGTGGTCACGGGCGTCGTGCAGACCATGCAGTACTACACGCAGGCCCTGGTCGCGGGGAAGGTCGCCTCCGGAGTCTCCATCGGCCCCGGTTCGGTGATCCAGCCCGGCTACCCGGAGCACTCGACCCTCACGGTCCCCCAGCTCGTCTACTCGATGGGCTTCCAGAACTTCAACACCGGTGCGGCGTGCGTGCTCTCGCTCGTGCTCTTCGCCATCGCCATGGCCGTGACGACGCTCCTGATGCGCAAGCGCTCCGGGCTGCTCGCGGCGGACGACTGAGAACCGAGAACTGAGGACCGAGGACTCATGACGACTACCGCTCTCAGCGCGCCGGCCGCACCCGAACGCACCGCCCCGCTCCGGGGCCCCGCCGCCGCCCGCGCCCGCCGCAAGCGGATCCTGCACTGGATCGCCGTACACAGTGTGGCCATCGCGGTCGCGCTGCTCTTCGTACTGCCGTTCGTCTTCGTCTTCCTGACGTCGGTGATGAGCGACTCCCAGGCGATGAGCGGCGACCTGTGGCCCGACTCCTGGCACTGGTCCAACTACAGGACGGTGTTCGACACACCGGGCTTCCTGGAGTGGTGGCGCAACTCCCTGCTGTACGCGGGTCTGGGCACGCTGCTCACGGTCTGCTCGGCGATACCCGTGGCGTACGCGCTCGCGAAGTTCCGCTTCCGGGGCCGGCGCACCGCGATGATGCTCGTCATCTCGACGATGATGCTGCCGCCGCAGGTCATCGTGATCCCGATGTACCTGGTGTGGGCGCAGCAACTGCATCTGTCGGGCACGCTGTGGCCGCTGATCATCCCGATGGCGTTCGGCGACGCGTACTCGATCTTCCTCCTTAGGCAGTTCCTCCTCACCATTCCCAAGGAGTACATCGAGTCGGCGAAGGTCGACGGCTGCGGTGAGTTCCGTACGCTCGTCAAGATCGTCGTACCGATGGCCAAGCCGGGCATCGCCGCCATCGCGCTCTTCCAGTTCTTCTACTGCTGGAACGACTACTTCGGGCCGCAGATCTACGCGGCCCAGAACCCCGGCGCGTGGACACTGTCGTACGGCCTCGAATCCTTCAAGAGCGCCCACAGCGTCAACTGGAACCTGACCATGGCCGCGACGCTGCTCGTCATGGCGCCGGTCATCGCCGTCTTCTTCTTCGCACAGAAGGCCTTCGTCGAAGGCGTCACCCTCACCGGAGTAAAGGGCTGAGACACGCAATGAAGCTCGCAGTGGTCGGCGGAGGGTCGACCTACACACCCGAACTCATCGACGGATTCGCTCGTCTGAGGGACACCCTGCCGATCGAGGAACTCGTTCTCGTCGACCCGGCCGCCGATCGTCTGGAGCTGGTGGGCGGCCTCGCGCGGCGCATCTTCGCCAAGCAGGGGCACCCCGGCCGCATCGTCACCACGTCCGACGTGGACGCGGGCGTCGCCGACGCCGACGCGGTGCTTCTGCAACTGCGCGTCGGCGGGCAGGCGGCCCGCAACCAGGACGAGACGTGGCCGCTGGAGTGCGGCTGCGTCGGCCAGGAGACGACCGGCGCGGGCGGCCTCGCGAAGGCGCTGCGCACGGTGCCCGTCGTCCTGGACATCGCCGAGCGCGTACGCCGGACCAACCCGGACGCCTGGATCATCGACTTCACCAACCCGGTGGGCATCGTCACACGGGCCCTGCTCCAGGCCGGGCACAAGGCCGTCGGGCTGTGCAACGTGGCGATCGGCTTCCAGCGGAAGTTCGCGAAGCTGCTCGATGTCGCGCCGGGCGAGGTGCACCTCGATCACGTGGGCCTCAATCACCTCACCTGGGAGACGGGCGTACGTATCGGGGGTCCCGGTGGTGACGACGTACTGCCGAAGCTGCTCTCCGAGCACGGCGACGCGGTCGCCGCGGACCTGCACATGCCGCGCGAGATCGTCGACCGGCTCGGTGTCGTGCCCTCGTACTACCTGCGCTACTACTACCAGCACGACGCGGTGGTCGAGGAGCTGCGCACCAAGCCGTCGCGCGCCGCGGAAGTGGCGGAGATGGAACGTGAGTTGCTGAAGATGTACGGCGACCCGACGCTCGACGAGAAGCCGGAGCTGCTCGCCAAGCGCGGCGGCGCCTTCTACTCGGAGGCGGCCGTGGACCTGGCGGCGTCGCTGCTCGGCAACGGCGGCAGCCCCTACCAGGTGGTGAACACCGTCAACAACGGCACGCTGCCGTTCCTCCCCGACGACGCGGTCATCGAGGTGCAGGCCACGGTGGACGGCACGGGCGCCAAGCCGCTCGCCGTGCCCGCACTCGACCCGCTGTACTCGGGTCTCGTCGCCCACGTCACCGGCTACGAGGACCTGGCGCTCCAGGCGGCCCTGCACAGCGGCCGCGACCGCGTCTTCAAGGCGCTGCTCGCCCATCCGCTGGTCGGGCAGTACGCGTACGCGGAAGCGCTCACCGACCGCCTGATCGCGCACAACCGGGAGCACCTGGCGTGGGCGTAGGCACGAGCGTGCTCGCGATCGACGCGGGCAACAGCAAGACCGACGTCGCGGTGGTCGCGGCCGACGGGCGGGTCGTCGGCGCGGCCCGCGGCGGCGGGTTCCAGCCGCCCCAGGTCGGTGTCGAGCCGGCGGTGGACGTGCTCGCGGACGCGGTGACGCGGGCGCTCGCCGAGGCGGGCGTCGACCGCGTGGACCATGTGTCCGCGTGCCTCGCCAACGCGGATCTGCCCGTGGAGGAACGGGAGTTGGCCCAGGCGCTTCGGCGGCGCGGCTGGGGCACGTCCGTCGACGTCCACAACGACACGTTCGCCGTGCTGCGCGCCGGGCTCCTGGAGGACGCGGAGCCGCGGGGCGTCGCCGTGGTGTGCGGGGCGGGCATCAACTGCGTGGGCATGCTGCCGGACGGGCGTACCGCCCGCTTCCCCGCGATCGGCCGGATCTCCGGCGACTGGGGCGGGGGCGGCGGCCTCGCCGAGGAGGCGCTGTGGCACGCGGCACGGGCCGAGGACGGCCGCGGCGGGCCGACCGCGCTGCGGGTCGCGCTGCCCGCGCACTTCGGACTGCCGTCCATGTACGCGCTGATCGAGGCGCTGCACCTGGGGCGCATCGCTCCCGTCCGGCGGCACGAGCTGACGCCGGTGCTCTTCGCCGTCGCGGCGGCGGGCGACGCGGTGGCCCGCTCCCTGGTGGACCGGATGGCCGACGAGGTCGTCGCCATGGCCACCGTGGCCCTGGACCGCCTGGACCTGCTCGGCGAGGAGACCCCGGTCCTCCTCGGCGGCAGCGTCCTCGCGGCGCGCCATCCCCAACTGGACGGCCGGGTGCGCGCCCTGCTCGCCGAGCACGCCCCGAAGGCGGAGCCGCGGGTGGTCGCCGCCCGTCCGGTGCTGGGCGCGGCGCTGCTGGGACTGGACCGTGCGGGGGCGCCCACCGGGGTGCACGCGCGGGTGCGGGGGCACTACGAAGGCGGCGCGCACCGGCGCTGACGGCGGTTCCCGCACGCGCCGTGCGCGCGGGCGGGAACCGGTGTGCCGCCAAACTCGTGTTCCAGGGCAGGGGATCCGCACAAGATCGGGGCAAGACCTGTGCGGATGTCAGTGCCTGCGGCAATACTTGCGGCCGTGCACTTCTTCCCGCGCCGTGCGCGTCGGGCGGAAGCAACCGTCCGATGACCAGATGACCAAGGGGGAGGTCGAGGTCCAGGTGACATATCCGCCGAACGGCAGCGCGGTGCCGCCGGGTCCGCCCGTGCCGCCCATGCCTCCTGGGCACGCCCCGGGGCAGCCCGCGCCGACGATGCCCGCCGTCCCGCCGCAGGCCCAGCGGCAGCCCGCCCAGCCGACCGCGACCGGCCCGCGCCGCACCGCCTGGGCCGAGGGCACGGACCGGCTGCGCGCCGCCGCGACCACGGAGCCGGGCAGGCTGCGGATCATCGGCGCCGTCCTGGCCCTGCTCGTCGTCGCGTTCGGCGCGGTCACCACCTGGCAGATGACGGACCGCTCGGCCGCCGCGGACGACGTACTGCACCGCAGCCAGCCGCTGAGCGCCGACGCCGCGGCCATCTACCGCTCGTTGGCGGACGCCAACACCGCGGCGTCCAGCGGCTTCCTGGCGGGGGGCCAGGAACCGGCGACCGTCCGCGACCGGTACGAGCGCGACATCGAGCGGGCCTCGCAGAAGCTCGCGACGGCCGCGTCGAACGCGGGCTCGGACTCCTCGTCGGCCACCGCCGTCGGCAAGCTGAACAAGCTGCTGCCCCAGTACACGGGCCTGATCGAGCGCGCCCGCGCGAACAACCGCCAGGGCCTGCCGCTCGGCGGCGCCTATCTGCGCTACGCCAACGACAAGATGCAGACGCAGATGCTCCCGGCCGCCGAGAAGCTCTACAAGGCGGAGAACGAAAGGCTGAGCTCGGACTACGGCAAGGCCAAGCCGTACCCCTGGTTCGCCATCGCCCTCGGCGTCCTGGCGCTCGCCGCCCTCGCCTGGGCGCAGCGCCGCAACTACCGCCGTACGAACCGGGTCTTCAACCACGGCCTGCTCGCCGCGACCGCCGCCACCACGGTCGTACTGCTCTGGCTCGTCGCCGGTCACACCTTCGCCCGCTCGGGGCTGAACGAGTCGTACGACGACGGCGTGCGGTCCCTGAACGTCCTCAACGACGCCCGCATCAGCTCCCTGAAGGCGCGGGGCAACGAGAACCTGACGCTGGTCAGCCGCGGTGCGGAGACCACCGAGGTGGGCGGCGAGACCAAGGACAAGTTCGACGTCTCCTACCGCGCGCAGATGAAGCAGCTCGGCGACGCCGAGAGCGGACTGCTCGGCAAGGCGGCCGACCTGGCCGACGACGACGCCGGCGGGCTTCCGGTGGACGAGGCCGTGAAGAACGTGGGCGTCTGGCAGGACCGCCACAAGGAGGCCCGTTCCAGCGACGACTCCGGCGACTATCAGGGCGCGCTCGACAAGGTCATAGGCGACAAGAACGACGAGGACGTCAAGCCGACGGGCGAGTGCTTCGACAATGTGGACGCCGCCCTGGACCGCGCCCTGGCGCACGAACAGCGTGAGTTCAAGCAGGCCGCCAAGGACGGCAGAGGTGCCATGACGGGTCTGCCGGTCGGCGCCGCCGTGCTCGCGGTCCTCGCCGCGGCGGGCGCCGTGCTCGGCATCGGCCGCAGGCTTTCGGAGTACAGGTGATGGGGTCAGAGGTGGAAGGGGGCGCGCGGACGATGCGTACACGACGTGGCACGGTCAGGCTGCGTGGCTCGGGCGTCAGGCTGCGCGGCTGGGGCGGAGTCGGCGCGATGGGGCTCGCCTGCGCCGTGACGGGGGCGCTCGTCCTGGCCCTCCCTCCGCAGAAGGGCGACGGCGCGGCGGCGGGCGGCGGCTCCGGCGTCACGGTGGCCGCGCCCGCGCGGGCCGACGCCGGCGACTGCAACGACCGGAGCCTGTCCCCCTCGGACGAGGACGGCCCGACGATCGACGCCATCAAGAACCGCGAGGTGAAGAAGCTCGTCGTAGGCGTCGACCAGAACAGCTACCGCTGGGGCTACCGCGACCCGAACAAGGAGGGCGGCGAGCTCGAAGGGTTCGACATCGACCTCGCGCGCGAGATCGCCGAGGAGATCTTCGGCGACCGCGACGCCGTCGTCTTCCGCGCCATACCCACCAACCAGCGCATCCCGGCGATCAAGAGCGGCCAGGTCGACATGGTCGTACGCACCATGACGGTCAACTGCGACCGTCTGAAGGACGTCGACTTCTCCACGGGGTACTTCGAGACGGGCCAGCAGGTCCTCGCCCCCAGGAAGCCGAAGTCCGACATCACGGGGTACAACGAAACGCTCAAGGGCAAGAAGATCTGCTCGGCCGTGGGCTCCATCGCCCTGGAGGAGCTCAAGAAGAAGAACTTCGGCGCCGATATCTCCACCACGGTGCCCAACCAGCTCGACTGCCTGGTGCGGCTCCAACTCGGAGAGGTGGACGCCGTGGTCACCGACAGCGCGCTCGCCGCGAGCCAGGCGGCGCAGGACCCGACGGTCGAACTCAAGGGCGAGGGGCCGTTCACCACGGAGCACTACGGCGTGGCGATGAAGAAAGGTTCGGACGACCTGGTCCGCCGGGTCAACAAGGTCCTGGACGACTACCGCGAGGACGAGAAGCACGGCTGGCGGAAGTCCTACGACAAGTGGCTGGAGAAGGCCCTCGGCAGGACGTCCGGCCCACCGGCCCCCGAGTACCGCGACTGACGCGGGCAACTGACCTGATACCACTGAAGTGTTACGGCAACGCAGCAGAGCGGAGAGGTGATCGATGAGCGGCACGGGACCCCCCGGTCCGGTGATGGACCGGGACGAGGTGGACCGTGCGCTGGCGCGGCTCGACGCCGAGCACGAGGCGATCGAGACCTCGCTCCTCGCCCTGCAGGACCACGCGGGCCGCCGCCTGCTCGAAGGCGCCCGGCTCACCGGCGTCACCCAGGAGCGCTGGGTGGCCACGGAGAGCCGTATCACCCTGCTGTGGGCCTACTTCGACGCCTACGCCGGCGCCCTGAACACCGCACGCGAGCTGCGCGCCCGCAGACGCTGGCTCAACCGCGACGACCTGGTCGAGCTGACCGAGCTGCTGCGCGGCGGGTCCGTCACCGTCTCGGGCGGCTCCACGTCCGGCACGTCCCCGTCGATCACCGGACCCGCCAGGCTCACCGAGCGCTTCACGCTCGAAGAGCTGGTGACCCGCATGAACGACCTGTACGCGCACTCCCTCGACATGGTCGTCGCCGCCGACGCCGTGTGGTCGGCGCTGCCCGCCCGCATCGACCTGCTCGCCGCCGAGCTGGCCCGCACCCGCCACCTCGCGCACTCCGTCGGCGTACGCCCCGGGGAGCACCCCTCGGGCGACGACCTGGAGCGCATCACGCGCGCCCTGACGGCCCTGCGCGAGCAGGTGATCAGCGACCCGCTCGCCTTCTGGCAGCGCGCCGAGGGCAGTTCGGCGCCCGGCGGCGGCCGCCCGCACACCGACCGCTACGACCGTGAGGCGCGCGCCCTGGAAGAGGTGCGCCGCGAGATCGAGGCGGTGCTCACCGTCCGCCAGGACGCGGAGGCCCGCCTCGGCAGGCTGCGTGACGTGCTCTCCCGCGCGGACCGCACCCTCGCGGAGGCGAGGAACGCCCGCGGCGAGGTCCTCGCGAAGATCGCCGCCTCCGAGGTGCCCGCGGTCAGCGGCCCGCCGACCGTGCTCCAGGAGCAGCTGGCGATGGCCTCCGACTACCGCAGGCACGCCCAGTGGCACCGCCTCTCGCCGCTCCTGGAGTCCCTGGAGCGGAAGGCCGAGGACGAACTGCTGCGTGCCCGCGAGTCGTTGTCCGCCGTCACGGCACCGCTCGCGGTCCGCGCCGAGCTGCGCGGCCGCCTGGACGCGTACAAGGCGAAGGTCGCCCGGCACGGCCACGCCGAGGACCCGCTCCTGATCGAGCGGTACGACGCGGCGCGCCGGATGCTGTGGAGCGCGCCCTGCGATCTGCGCGTGGCCGAGCAGGCGGTGCTGCGCTATCAGCAGGCCGCCGCCGAGGTGCTCGTGCCGAGGGTCCCGCAGCAGGGCGGGCCCGCCGACCGGAGGGGGGAAGCGTGAGCGAGCGGCAGTGTCAGCGGCCCGGATGCCCGGGGTCGTACGAGGACGTCGGCGGCGGCGAGCTGTACTGCGACACGTGCGGTCTCGCCCCTGTCGTGGCGCCGAACGGGCTGGTCGGCTCGCCTCCGACGGGTGTCACGGGCGGCGGCAAGGAGGCGCGGGGGTCGGGCAGTTCGAGCGCCCGCTCCTCTTCCCGAGCGTCCTCGCGCTCGTCCCGGTCGCAGTCCTCGCGCAGGTCGGTGTCGGGGCGGCTCTCCCGTTCCGTGTCGGGCGGTTCGACGTCGCGTTCGGTGTCGGTGCGCAGTTCGGGCTCCGCGGCCTCGTCGTCGAGCCGGGGGCGGCTCGGCGTCGGTCTGGTCACCGTGCCGGACGTGCCGCGTCCCGATCCGCGCGGGGCGGTGCAGGAGAACCCGGAGGTGCCCGAGCGCAAGCGGTTCTGCTCGCGCTCGGACTGCGGGGCGCCGGTGGGCCGCGCGCGCGGGGAGCGGCCCGGCCGCACCGAGGGGTTCTGCACCAAGTGCGGACACCCGTACTCGTTCGTGCCGAAGCTGAACACCGGCGACATCGTGCACGGCCAGTACGAGGTCGTGGGCTGTCTGGCGCACGGCGGTCTCGGCTGGGTCTATCTCGCCATCGACCGGGCGGTGTCCGACCGCTGGGTGGTCCTCAAGGGCCTGCTCGACACGGGCGACCAGGACGCGATGGCCGCCGCGATCTCCGAGCGCCGCTTCCTCGCCGAGATCGAGCACGCCAACATCGTGCGGATCTACAACTTCGTCGAGCACCTCGACCAGCGCACGGGCTCCATGGACGGCTACATCGTCATGGAGTACGTCGGCGGCAAATCCCTGAAGGAGATCGCCAACGACCGACGCACGGCCGACGGCAAGCGCGACCCGCTGCCGGTCGAGCAGGCGTGCGCGTACGGCATCGAGGCGCTGGAGGCTCTCGGCCATCTGCACAGCCGCAACCTCCTGTACTGCGACTTCAAGGTCGACAACGCCATCCAGACCGAGGGCCAGCTCAAGGTCATCGACATGGGCGCGGTCCGCAGGATGGACGACGACGAGTCCGCGATCTACGGCACGGTCGGCTATCAGGCCCCCGAAGTCGCCGAGGTTGGCCCCTCGGTGGCCTCCGACCTCTACACGGTCGCGCGCACCCTCGCCGTCCTGACGTTCGACTTCCAGGGCTATACGAACGTGTTCGTGGACTCCCTGCCCGACCCCGACAACATCGAGGTCTTCCGTACGTACGAGTCGTTCTACCGGCTCCTCGTACGCGCCACCGACCCGGATCCGGCCCGCCGCTTCGCCTCCGCGCAGGAGATGGCCGAGCAGCTGACGGGCGTACTGCGGGAGGTCGTGGCGCTTCAGACCGGCAAGCCGCGCCCCTCGCTCTCCACGCTCTTCGGCCCCGAGGTGAAGGTCACGGACACGGAGCTGTTCGCCGAGCTGTCGGGCGACGTGTCGCGGTTCGGGGTGCGCCCGCTGGTCCCGGAGGGCTCGGGCAGCCGCCGTGAGCTGCCGCCCGCGCCGCCGCCCGCCGCGATCGTCCGGCCGCTGGACGCCGCCGCGACCGCGCTCGCGCTGCCGGTGCCGCGCGTCGACCCGAACGACCCGAACGCGGGCTTCCTCGCCGGTCTGATGACGTCCGCGCCCGCCGAGCTGATCACCGCGCTCGGGGCGGCGCCCGCCGACTCCGTCGAGCTGCAGCTGCGCGGGCTGCGCGCGCGGCTCGCCATGGGCGAGGTGGGCCCGGCCGCCGAGGCGCTGGCCGACCTGGAGCGCCGGCACCCCGACGACTGGCGGGTGGTCTGGTACCGGGGCGTGGCGGCCCTGGCCACCGGCGACTTCGAGAGCGCGGCGCTCTCCTTCGACGCGGTCTACGACGCGTTCCCCGGCGAGGCCGCGCCGAAGCTGGCGCTCGGCGTCTGCGCGGAGGTCCTCGGCCAGCTGGACAACGCCGCCGAGTACTACCGCCTGGTGTGGACCACCGACCCCAGCTATGTGAGCGCCGCGTTCGGCCTGGCCCGGGTGCGGCTCGCCGCCGACGACAGGACGGGCGCGGTGCGCACCCTGGAGTCGGTGCCGGAGTCGTCCATCCACTACACCGCGGCCCGGGTCGCGGCGGTGCGGGCGCGCCTTCGCCGCCGTATGGAGTCGCGGGCCGCGTCGCCCGGCTCGGCGTTCCTGGACGACCTGACGGCCGCCGCGGGGCAGATCGAGGCGCTCGCGGGCTTCGGTCTGGACGCGGTGCGCAGGGAGCGCCTGTCGACCGAGGTGCTGGGGACGGCGCTCGACTGGGTACTCTCCGGTAGGCACTCTGGTCACGTCTCCGCGCCACCGGACACCACCGGAACGCGGACCGTGCTGCTCGGCAGTGATCTGGACGAGCGCGGTCTCCGGTTCGGTCTGGAGCGTTCGTACCGGACACTGGCCCGGCTCGCACAGGGTGGCGAGGAGAGGATCGAACTGGTGGAGCGGGCCAACCGTTTCCGCCCCCGGACGTGGGTGTGAGTGATGTCGCAGATGCCGCAGATGCCCCAACTGTCTGCCTGTCCCGGCTGCGAGGAGCCGCTGGAGTCGGGTGACCTGTTCTGTGGTGCGTGCGGGTACGACCTGTCGGCGGTGCCGGCCCGTCCCGTCACGTCCCCCAACGGGGCCGCGGCCGGTCGGCCCTCCGAGTGGCCCGTCGCGCCCGAGGTCGACAGCTCCGACACCCCGGCGCCCACCCATCTCTCCACCGATCTGCCGGGCACGGACTCCGCGGGGACGGAGCTGACGGAGCCGGACGAGTACCCACTGCCGACGCCTGCCGCGCCGGATGCGATCGCCGCACCGGGTACGCCTGCCGCGCCGGGTGCACCCGCCGCCCCGGGAACGCCTCCCGTACCGGACGCGATCGCCGCACCGGGCACCCCTGCCGCGCCGAACGCGATTAGCGCCCTGGGCACTCCTGCCGCAACGGGTACGCCTCCCGTACCGGACACGCTTGCCGCCTCGGGCACTCCCGCCGCCCCGGGTACGCCTCCCGCCCCGAACGCGATCGCCGCACCGGGCACCCCTGCCGCGCCGGGTGCACCCGCCGCCCCGGGTACGCCTCCCGCCCCGGACGCGCTTGCCGCCCCAGGCACTCCTGCCGCACCCGACGCGCTTGCCGCCCCAGGGGCACCTCCCGCTCCAGGAACGCCTCCCGCCCCCGGCGCGCCTCCCGCCCCGGACGCGATGGCCGCCCCCGACGCGACGGTCACCCCCGACGCCGCGGCGACCGACCCGCGTACCAACGCACCCGACCCCGCCCTGCCCGCGGGCACCAAGCTCTGCGTGGCCTGCCGCTCCGGCCGCGTCGACCCGGACGGCTACTGCGAGAACTGCGGGCACGCCCAGCCGCGTGAGCGCGACCACATGGAGCAGGAGCTGGACGCGGTCGCCGCGGTCAGCGACCGGGGCCTGCGCCACCACCGCAACGAGGACGCGTTCGTGATCTCCGCGGCCGCGCTGGCCGACGGCTCCCCCGCCGTCGTCGCGATCGTCTGCGACGGCGTCTCCTCCGCGACCCGCCCCGACGAGGCATCCCTGGCCGCCTCCCGCGCCGCCAACGAGTCCCTGCAAGGCGCGCTGCCGCGCGGCACGCACCCGCAGCAGGCCATGCACGACGCCATCCTGTCGGCCGCCGACGCCGTCAACTCGCTGGCCGACGAGCCCACTTCCGCGCGCGAGCACAGCCCGCACCAGAACGCGCCCGCCTGCACCCTGGTCGGCGCGGTCGTCGCCGGAGGGCTGCTCGTGATCGGCTGGGTCGGCGACAGCCGCGCCTACTGGGTGCCCGACGACCGCAGCGGCCCCACCGTCCGCCTCACCGAGGACGACTCGTGGGCCGCGCAGATGGTCGCCGCGGGACTGATGAACGAGGCCGAGGCGTACGCCGACGAGCGCGCGCACGCCATCACCGGCTGGCTCGGCGCGGACGCGTACGAACTGGAGCCGCACACCGCTTCCTTCAAGCCGGACCGGGCGGGTGTAGTGGTGGTGTGCACGGACGGGCTGTGGAACTACGCGGAAGCGGTCGAGGAGATGGCGCGGGCCGTGCCCGCCGACGCCGCGGACCGGCCGCTGCACAGCGCCCAGGTGCTGGTCGGCCACGCGCTGGACGGCGGGGGCCACGACAACGTAACAGTGGCGGTCGTCCCGTTCCGGTACGCGCCGCAAGGGGCAGGATCGGCCTAGCGCCGGACGGGGGCCGGGGGCCGTACCGGGGCTGTCGGGAGTTCTGAGGATCTGAGGGGGAGCAGCATCCATGGCCATTTTCTCGAAGTCGAACGTGCCGCAGTTCTCGGTCGACGTCTACCAGAACGAGTTCCTGCCGGAGGGCGGCCGCGAGGTCAACGCCATCGCCACGGTGACCTCCACCGGGGGCGGCACCATCGGCACCGCGGTGGGCGCCCCGCATCTGTACTCCGCGGGGCAGAGCCCGGACGCCGCCGTGGCGATCATGGTGGACTGCTCCGGCTCCATGGACTATCCGCCGACGAAGATGCGGGGCGCCAGGGACGCCACGGCCGCCGCCATCGACGCCGTGCGCGACGGCGTGCGCTTCGCGGTGATCGGCGGTACGCACGTCGCCAAGGAGGTCTATCCGGGCAACGGCCGCCTGGCGGTGGCGAGCCCGGAGACCCGCGAGCATGCCAGGCAGGCGCTGCGCAGGCTCAGCGCGGGCGGCGGCACGGCGATCGGCACCTGGCTGCGGCTCGCCGACCGCCTGCTGGCCTCCGCCGACGTACCCGACTCCGCGGTGCGGCACGGCATCCTGCTCACCGACGGCCGCAATGAACACGAGTCACCCGACGCCCTCAAGGCCGCGCTCGAATCCTGCGCGGGCCGCTTCACCTGCGACGCCCGCGGCGTCGGCACGGACTGGGAGGTGAAGGAGGTCACAGGGATAGCCTCCGCGCTGCTCGGCACCGCCGACATCGTCGCCGACCCGGCCCATCTCTCCGCCGACTTCACACAGATGATGGAGACGGCGATGGGCAAGGAGGTCGCCGACGTCAGCCTGCGGCTGTGGACGCCGGTGGGCGTGGAGATCAAGTTCGTCAAGCAAGTGGCGCCCAGGGTCGAGGAGTTGACCGACCGCCGTACGGAGGTGGGGCCGCGCGCCGGGGACTACCCGACGGGGTCCTGGGGCGACGAGTCCCGCGACTACCACGTCTGTGTACAGGTGCCGACCGCCGACCTCGGCCAGGAGATGCTCGCGGCCCGGGTCTCCCTGGTCGTACCGCAGGGCGACGGGAGCGCGCAGACGCTGTCACAGGGCCTGGTGCGGGCGGTGTGGACGGACGACATGGCCGCCTCCACCTCCATCAATCCGCAGGTCGCGCACTACACGGGCCAGGCGGAACTGGCGCAAGTCATCCAGCAGGGTCTGGACGCCCGCAAATCGGGAGATGTCGACGGGGCGACCGCCAAACTGGGCCGCGCCGTCCAGCTGGCGGCCGCCTCGGGCAACGCGGATACGGCGAAACTGCTTTCGAAGGTGGTGGACGTGGTGGATGCCGCGGAAGGTACTGTTCGATTGAAGGCGAAGGTCGCCGAGGCGGACGAGATGACACTTGAGACTCGCTCGACGAAGACCGTTCGCGTGAAGAAGCACCAGCAGTAGCAGCAGTGGAAGAACGTCCGCGTACGTACGGCCCTCGGGCCGGAGAAGGAGAGGGGGAAGCGCCGACATGCCGACCTGCCCGAACGGACACCAGTCGGGTTCCGACGACTGGTGCGAGGTCTGCGGTCACCGCATGGCCGGTGCCGTACCGCCGCCCCCTCCTCCCCCGCCGCCCGCGGCCGGGTACGGCTATCCGCCGCCGCCCCCCGGCCAGGACCCGAACTTCCCGCAGCCCGGCCCGGGGCGCCCGCATCTGGCCGCCGTGCCGGAACCGGCGCCCGAGGCGGAGCTCTGCCCGCAGTGCCGCACGCCCCGCGAGGCGAACGCGCCGTTCTGCGAGGAGTGCCGCTGGAACTTCCTGACGAACACGGCGACGTCGTACACCCCGGCCGCGCCCAACCCGCCGCTGCCGGGCACCCAGGGCGGTCCCGGTGTGCCTCCGCAGCACCCCGGGCAGGGCCCGTACGAGTACCAGGGTTCGCGCCCCTCGCAGATGAACCGCCCCGCGGAGCCGATCCCGCCGTTCGGCAACGGCGGAGGCAACGGCAACGGCGGGCGTCCCGATCAGCCCGGTCCCGGTCAGCAGGGCCCCGGCCAGCAGGGCTACGGCGGGCAAGGCCCCGGCCAGGCCCCGCCTCCCGGCGCCCCGCAGGCCTTCCAGCAGCCGGGTCCGCCCGCGTTCCCGCAGGAGACCGGCGCCCCGCAGGGACCGCCTCCCCCGCCGCAGCCCGGCTCCGGCGGCCCGTCCTTCGGCGGAGGCGACGACGACTGGGTGATCTCGCCGCCGTCGTCCCCGGCGCAGCAGCAGCCGTTCCAGCGGCAGGACGTTTTCCAGCAGGTTCCCCCGCAGCACCAGGCTCCGCAGCAGCAGGCGTCGCAGCCGCCACAGCAGCAGCCCCCGCAGCCGCAGGTATCGCAGCCGCAGGTATCGCAGCCGCAGGCGCCGCAGGGCCCCGGCACGTGGACGGCGACGATCGGTCCCGACCGCGAGTACTTCATGGCGATGATGCAGCGCAGCGGCCCCGAGGCGTCGGGCCTGAACCTGCCCGCGTACTCCCCGGAGCAGCAGCGCCCGCTGGCCGGCAACCAGATCAGCATCGGCCGCCGCCGCCACTCCACGGGCGACACCCCGGACATCGACCTGTCAGTGCCTCCGGAGGACCCGGGCGTCTCGCACCAGCACGCGGTGCTTGTCCAGCAGCCGGACGGCAGCTGGGCGGTCGTCGACCAGAACTCCACGAACGGCACCACGGTCAACGGCGGCGAGGAGCCCATCCAGCCGTTCGTCCCCGTCCCGCTCCAGGACGGCGACCAGGTGCACGTGGGCGCCTGGACGACGATCACGGTCCGCCGCGACTGACCACCCTTCTGTAGCGGGCGGTCACAGTGGCCAGGCGTACGGGCCTTCGGGGTCGTCAAGCCAGGCCCACTCGTACCGCCCGCGCACGCTGACCCCGAAGCGCTCCCGCACCGGCCGGCCCTCGCGCTCCCACAGCGCCAGCGCCTCGTGCGGGTCGAGGCTGCCCCCGGTCAGCTCCAGAAGGAAACGGAACAGCTCGTTCTGCATGGCCCTGCGCGGCAGCCCTCCGATGTGCTGCTCGTGCGGGGTCTTTCCGCTGCCGCCGCGCAGCGGCACGAAGTAGGCGGGCGTGTGCAGGAAGCGCCCCTCGGCGTGCTCCGCGTCGCGCACGGTCAGCGCGATCAGGCCGGTGGCCAGCGGCGCGAGGACACGGGCGCCGGGCGCGCACTGGGCGAGCCAGAGCCGGGGCACCGAGGTGAGGGTGCAGGTGGCGATGATCCGGTCGTAGGGCGCGCGCTCGGGACAGCCGACCGCCCCGTCGCCCGTCACCACGGCCGGGCGGTGCCCGGCGGCCGCGAGGTGCCGCCGCGCGGACTCCGTGATCTCGGGGTCGAGGTCGACGGTGGTGACGTGGTCGTCGCCGAGCCGGTGGGCGAGCAGCGCCGCGTTGTAGCCGGTGCCGGCGCCGATCTCCAGGACGCGGTCGTCCTCACGTACCTCCAGTTCGGTGAGCATCTTCGCCATCAGGGACGGCTGGCTGCTGGACGAGACCAGTTCCCCGTCGCGTACGCGGGTCGCGAGCGGCGCGTCCGCGTAGGCGCCGCGCAGCCAGCGGGTGCGGCGCGCGGCGTCGGGGTCCTCGCCCCACAGCCGTTCGTAGGCGCCGCCCCTGCCGATGATGTAGTAGTACGGCACGAACAGATGGCGCGGCACCGCCTCGAACGCCGCCCGCCAGGCGGGATCGGCCCGCCAGGCCCCGCTTGCCTCGATCTCACGCACGAGGGCGGTGCGGACCTCGGCCACGAGTGCAGGATCGGGTTCCATGAGTCCACTGTGCTGCGCGGACGCCGCCGATGCGAGTGGCGGGAGCGGGATGATCCCGTGCGGCCCCGGGGAAGGCCGAAGGGGGATGGTCCTAAGCCTTCAGTCCTCGGTCGCCCCGTCTGAGACCATGGACGGTGTGAAAGAGATCCCGCGCGGCACGCTTCAGGAGCAGACCTACTACGAACAGGTCGGCGGCGAGGAGACCTTCCGGCGCCTGGTGCACCTCTTCTACCAGGGGGTCGCGGAGGACCCGCTGCTGCGGCCGATGTACCCGGAGGGCGACCTGGGTCCGGCGGAGGAGCGCCTCGCGCTCTTCCTGATGCAGTACTGGGGCGGCCCCCGCACCTACAGCGACAACCGCGGCCACCCGCGCCTGCGCATGCGGCACGCGCCGTTCACGGTGGACAGGGCGGCGCACGACGCCTGGCTGAAGCACATGCGCGCGGCGGTCGACCAGCTCGGGCTCTCGGAGGAGCACGAGCGGACGCTGTGGAACTACCTGACGTACGCGGCGGCGTCGATGGTGAACTCCGAGGGCTGACCCGGCCGCGCCCGTCGAAACGTCAGGCGGGCGTGACCGAGAGCCCGCCGACGCCGGCCCGCCGCACCGCGACGGACCCATAAGCCGTACGCAGTCGCAGCCACGCCCCCGAGGACAGCAGGGTCAGCGTGTCCCCCCGCAGGAATCCCAGCGACTGCGCGGCGTGCGCGGCGCGGACGGGCAGCCCCGTCTCGCCGATCGTGCGGGACCAGATCTCCCGGCCCACGCGGTCCAGCTCGGCGCGCACGCGCCGCTCCGTCGGCAACTCCTCGACGCGGGCCTTGAATTCGGTGACGGCGGCCGCCACCAGGCCCCGCACCGCGTCCGCCGCGGGAAGCCCCGGCTCCTGGCGCCAGCCGCCCCGCGGCGGCAGCACGCCCGCCCACGGGGGCCCGGTCACGGCCTCGGGCACGGCGGCGACACCTGCCGCCGTCACGGACTGCGCCGACCCGCCCACGGACTCCAGGAACTCACCGGCGGAGACGGTGACGTCGAGCGTGGTGTGGATC
Organism: Streptomyces sp. NPDC003379; assembly: GCF_053589195.1. Taxonomy (NCBI): domain Bacteria; kingdom Bacillati; phylum Actinomycetota; class Actinomycetes; order Kitasatosporales; family Streptomycetaceae; genus Streptomyces; species Streptomyces sp. NPDC003379. Next base: position 23,324 of record NZ_JBSFRK010000053.1, read on the forward strand.
CCGTTCTCGTACGGCTTGGCGAGCCGCGCCGTACGGATGACGAGCACCTCGAACGACGGCGGCCGCCCGAACACGGCGAGCGTGTCCCCGGCGGCCTGCAGCCGCACGGCGGCCGCCTTGTCGTAGTGGATCAGCCGCGCCAGGAAGGCGGCGAGGTCCGCCGCCTCCCCGGCATCGGCGAAGTGCAGCCGCGAGGTCATGCGGCAAGCGCCCCCGAGCCACTGTCGGAACCGTCGTCGACGTACGCCTCCAGGAACGACCTCTCCTCTGCGGAGATCCGCCGCGGCCGCTGCGCTTCCAGATCGAACGGCACGACCACGGTCGAGGCCCGCACATACACCTGGTCCGCGTCCTTGATCTCGTAGGCGATGGTCAGCGACGCCGCACCGATCTTCGTCACCCACGACTCGATGGTGACCGGCTCGTGCCGGTGCACCAACGGCCGTACGTAGTCGATCTCGTGGCGGGCCACGACCGATCCGCCGGAGAACGACGGGGACCCGTCACCGGGCGCGAGCCGGAACATGAAGTCGATGCGCGCCTCTTCCAGGTACCGCAGGAAGACGACGTTGTTGACGTGCCCGAAGGCGTCCATGTCCGACCAGCGCAGCGGGCACTGGTATATGTGTCGAGCCACGGCCGCCTCAGCCTCGGGTCAGCTTCTTGTAGGTGGCACGGTGCGGACGGGCCGCGTCGGCGCCGAGACGCTCGATCTTGTTCTTCTCGTACGACTCGAAGTTGCCCTCGAACCAGTACCACTTGGAGTCACCCTCGTACGCCAGGATGTGCGTGGCGACCCGGTCGAGGAACCACCGGTCGTGAGAGATCACGACAGCGGCACCCGGGAACTCCAGGAGCGCGTTCTCCAGGGAGGACAGGGTCTCGACGTCCAGGTCGTTCGTCGGCTCGTCGAGGAGGAGCAGGTTGCCGCCCTCCTTGAGGGTCAGCGCCAGGTTGAGGCGGTTGCGCTCACCACCGGAGAGCACCCCGGCCGGCTTCTGCTGGTCCGGACCCTTGAAGCCAAAGGCGGAGACGTACGCCCGCGACGGCATCTCGACCTGGCCGACGTTGATGTAGTCCAGCTCGTCCGAGACGACGGCCCACAGCGTCTTCTTCGGGTCGATGTTGGCGCGGCTCTGGTCGACGTAGGAGATCTTGACCGTGTCGCCGACCTTGATCTTGCCGGAGTCCGGCGTCTCCAGGCCCTGGATCATCTTGAACAGCGTGGTCTTGCCCGCGCCGTTCGGACCGATGATGCCGACGATGCCGTTGCGCGGCAGCGTGAAGCTCAGGTCGTCGATCAGGACCTTGTCACCGAAGGCCTTCGACAGGTTCTCGACCTCGACGACGATCGAGCCGAGACGCGGGCCCGGCGGAATCTGGATCTCCTCGAAGTCCAGCTTGCGCATCTTGTCCGCCTCGGCGGCCATCTCCTCGTAGCGCGCCAGACGCGCCTTGGACTTGGCCTGCCGCCCCTTGGCGTTGGACCGCACCCACTCAAGCTCTTCCTTGAGCCTCTTGGCGCGCTTGGCGTCCTTCTGGCCCTCGACCTTGAGCCGGGACTGCTTCTTCTCCAGGTACGTGGAGTAGTTGCCCTCGTAGGCGATGGCGCGGCCGCGGTCGAGCTCGAGGATCCACTGGGCGACGTTGTCCAGGAAGTACCGGTCGTGGGTGACGGCGATGACGCAACCCGCGTACTTCGCGAGGTGCTGCTCCAGCCAGTTCACCGACTCGGCGTCGAGGTGGTTGGTGGGCTCGTCGAGGAGCAGCAGGTCGGGCGCCTCGATGAGGAGCTTGCAGAGCGCGACGCGGCGCTTCTCACCACCGGAGAGGTTGGTGACGGGCCAGTCGCCGGGCGGGCAGCCCAGCGCGTCCATGGCCTGCTCCAGCTGGGCGTCCAGGTCCCACGCGTTGGCGTGGTCCAGGTCCTCCTGGAGCTTGCCCATCTCCTCCATGAGCGCGTCCGAGTAGTCGGTCGCCATGAGCTCCGCGACCTCGTTGAAGCGCCGGAGCTTGCCCATGATCTCGGCGGCGCCGTCCTGGACGTTCTCCAGAACGGTCTTCGACTCGTCGAGCTGCGGCTCCTGCATGAGGATGCCGACGGTGTACCCGGGCGAGAGGAACGCGTCACCGTTGGACGGCTGCTCGAGCCCGGCCATGATCTTCAGCACCGTGGACTTACCGGCGCCGTTGGGGCCCACGACACCGATCTTCGCGCCAGGAAGGAAGCTCAAGGTGACGTCGTCGAGGATCACCTTGTCGCCGTGCGCCTTGCGCGTCTTGCGCATGGTGTAGATGTACTCAGCCAAGAGAAACCGTCCGGCAATCAGTGAGTGGGCAGATACACCCCATCTTGCCTGACTGCCACCCCTCGGAGGAAACCGGCTGGTTCGCCGTCGGGGGGCCAGAGGCCGGGGCTGGGGTCGTGGCCCCTTTCCTCACTTCTCGGTGGTCGTCTCCTCCGGTGTCTGTGCCGGGTCCTTCTTGGTGCGCAGGAGGAAGACCGCCGCGCCGCCGAGCAGGACGAACGCCACCGCTATGCCGGCGATCAGCGGCGTATTGCTGGAGCTGCCGGTCTCGGCCAGGTCGGTGCCGCCCGAGGTGCCGCCCGCCGACGCGGGGCTCGGCTCGGAGACGGGCTGCGCCTTCGTGCCGATCGTGCTGGCCTCGGTCCGGCAGTCGAGTACGCCCTTGAACCGCTTGTCGACGCCGTTCGGACCCTTGATCGTGAAGTCGTAGGGCTGGTCCTCCTGCAACGGGATCGTCACCGTCTGCGACGCGCCCGCCTTGATCGTGTGCTTGAACCCCATCAGCCGGAAGGTGAACGGAGCGTCGCCCTTGTTGCTCGCGGTGATGTCCACGCCGCCCTTGGCGCAGTTCTTCTCCGCCGAGAGCGCCGGTATCGCGCCCTTGGCGGCCCAGTCGGCCGTGGCCGTCGCCGACACCGTCGACTCGCTGGAGCCCGCGAGGATCTGCGTCTGGCTCCTGGTCTCGGAGGTGAAGGCCCGGCCGACCGGCACGGTGGTCGACGCCTGTACGGAGATCGCGGCCGAGCCGTCCGGTGTGTCCTTCGGGACGTCGAAGTAGAGCCGGCTGCCGTCGCGCGCGGACTTCACCCGCTTGCCGTCCTTGCCGACGACCCTCACACCGCTCGCCGCGGAGTCCGTGGGCGGTGTCACCGTCACCGCGTCCGCGTCGGTCCGCACGGTGACCGGGCCGAGCCGCTCCCCGGTCTTCCCGGAGACGGCGGGCGGCTCCAGCGTGAGTGACGCCTTGGGCTCCGCGCCGCCCCGCGCGCTCTTGTGCAGATAGTCGGCGAGCTTCTCGGCCTGCGGGTCGACGGCGTCGACCTTCGCACCGTCCGAGTACCGCCAGATCGCCACCTGGGTGCCGGCCGCGGCGGCCTGCTCGGTGAGGGACGTGGCACCCGCCTTCTTGGCGAGCGCCGCGAGGTCGTTCACCTGAGGGTAGGAATGCTGGAGGATCCAGCGGATCCGGCCCGCGTCGCGGTTGCCGTTCAGCGAGGTGCCGCTCCAGGGGGTCTCCTGGTACTTGGCGTCCTTCTGCGTGGGGTTGTGGATGTCGACGCAGTACGTCTGGAGGGTGCCGCCGTTCTCCACGGACATCTCGAAGAGCCCGGCGGGGACCCGCTGCGAGCTGCCGTTGTCACGGATGACCGCCTGGCCGTACGTCTGCAATCCGCCCAGCGTCGCGGTCGCACCGCCCCGGTGCTGCGGCACCTCTTCCGCCGCGGCCGCTCCCGCGCCGGCCACCGCTCCCGCGGCGGCGAGGCCGGACGCCACCGTCACGACGGCGAGACGGGCGACGCCTCGACTACGTATGGACAACGCAGAAAACACTGAATTCCCCTCCAGGCGGGACCCGTTCACGACGATGGGGGGTGGTCCCGCCAGCAGATTGAAAGGGGCAGGATCACCTGTCACCTGCGTGGCATCTCCTGCCGACTGCCCCGTGAGCTACGTTCGGCATCCTAAGGAAGCGGCACACCACGACCCCCGGTCATACCGTCGGATAGACGATCCGACTCGGAATCGTTATCGCCAACACCCCTTCCGAGCTGGGCTTATCGACAAATCAACGACCTTGGGCAACCTTGATCAGCCTTGCAGGCATCCATTCGTCGATAAGCCGCGCATCGGTCGCCGTCGATATCGCCCCGCCCCGCACCCTGGTGGGCGTGCCCACCTGACCTACCGTCATCCCACCGGTTCCGGCTCCGCCTCCCGCACTGACACCGGTTCCGTCAGCGACGCGTCCGCCTTGGACACCCGCCGGAACGCCGCCGTACCGCGCGACAGATCGTGGCCGATGGCCTGCGCGTCGATGTCCGCCGAGGTCCAGTGCTGCCCGCCGCGCTCCTCGTCACGCACCTTCAACCTGCCCTGCACGATGACCGGTTCGCCCACCGAGAGCGAGCCCTGCACATTCCTGCCGAGCGACCGATTGGCCCACACCGTGAAGAAATTGGTGTGCCCGTCGATCCAGGTGTCCTTCACCGCGTCGAAGTACCGCGCCGTCACCGCGAGCCGGAACCGCGCCACCGGTCCCGACGGCAACTCCCGGTACACCGGCGTCGTCGCGACGTTCCCCACCACCGTCACCTGCGTCTCGTTCATGCCCAGCCCCTCCCATGCGTCCGTCTGCGCCGCCGCGCCTTCCGCGGCTGCGATCTCAGACTGCACCGCTGGCGCCGGGCCCGCTGAGCCCTGTGCACTACCCGCCGGTTGTGGAAAACTCCGTCACCCTCCTCACCCCCACGGGCGCACCCGCATCACCTCAGCCCGGCACGCGACGCCCCCGTCACCCGCACGTACTGCTCCATGACCTCGCGGTACCGCAGCAGCTCGGCCGCCACCGGATCCAGGACCCAGGCCCGCCCGCATCCGGCGGCCGCATCCCGCAGCCGCCTTTCCACCTCGTGCCCGTACCTGCGGGCGGGCCCCCGCGCCGCGATGCGGCTCGCCCACTCCACGCAGGGGCCGCCCGCGATGCCCGCCAGCATCAGCAGCGCCGGTACGCCGAGGTTCGGCTCGGCGATGCCGATGATCTGCCCCACGAGCCAGAGGCCGCCCACGACCTGGAGCAGCGTCATCGCCGCCTGCGCGAGGACCGCGGCCGGCCACCAGCCGGGCCGCGGTGGGCGCCCGGTCGGCACGCCCGCCGTCACCGCCAGTTCGTCGAGCGCCTCGGGCAGCCCTTCGGCACCGCGCACCGCGGCCTCCCGCACGGCCTGCCCCCAGGGCACGGGCAGCCCCGCCGCCGCCTCGTCGGCCACCGTGCGCACGGCGTGCTCCACGCGCTGGCGCGCCGTCGCCTCCTCGTCCACCAGGGTGGGCACGAGGGGCGTCGAGGAACTGTCCGGCGAGCGCTGTGCCTCGTACCACCGCCACAGCTTGAACCATGGGTCGCCGCACGCCTTGCCCGCGTGCCTGCGCCAGGCCCGCTCCGCCGCGTCGCCCGCGGCGGCGGCGCCCACCGCGTCCGCGAGGCGGTCGGCGAACTCCTCGCGGGCCTCCTCGCTGAGCCCGACGCGCCCGCGGTTCCGGCCGCCGGGCGACCCGGCGACGTACACCGGACGCAGACGTTCCGCGGCGGCGTCCAGGTCGGCGGAGATCCGGCGGGCCGCGGCGCCCCGCTCCTGGGTGAACTGGCCGAGCGCCTCGCGCAGTTCACCGAGGCCCTCACCGGTCAGCGCGGAGAGCGCGAGCACCGTGGCACCCGGTTCACCGTGTTCGCCGAGCGCGATGCCGTCCTCGTCGAGGACCCGCCGCAGGTCGTCGAGGACCTGGTCGGCGGCGTCGCCGGGGAGCCGGTCGGTCTGGTTGAGGACTACGAAGGTGACCTCGGCGTGCCCGGCCATGGGCCGCAGATAGCGCTCGTGGAGCATCGCGTCGGCGTACTTCTCCGGGTCGACGACCCAGATGACGGCGTCGACGAGCGCGAGGATCCGGTCGACGTGCTCGCGGTGCTCGCCGACCGCCGAGTCGTGGTCGGGCAGGTCGATGAGTACGAGCCCCTGGAGCTCGTCGGCGCCGGGCCCCTGGAGGGGACGGCGGCGCAGCCGTCCCGGGATGCCGAGCCGGTCGAGCAGCCCCGCGGCGCCGTCCGTCCAGCTGCATCCGATGGGCGCCGCGGTGGTCGGCCTGCGTACGCCCGTCTCGGAGATCATCACGCCGGCGAGGGCGTTGAAGAGCGTGGACTTGCCGCTGCCGGTGGCGCCCGCGATGGCGACGACGGTGTGCCGGTCGGAGAGCTTGCGCCGGGTGGCGGCCTCGTCGAGGACGCGGCCGGCCTCGGCGAGTGTGCCGCTGTCGAGGCGGGTGCGGGAGAGCCCGACGAGTTCGCGCAGCGCGTCGAGCCGCCCTCTCAGGGGGCCTTCGTACGAAGTGGGCTTCCCGGAGGGAGCGTAGGCGCGGACCCCGGACCCGGACCCGGACCCCATCCTGAGCCCGGAGCCGGACCCGATCCCGATGCCGGTGCCCGGGGGTCTTGTGCCCTCCGCGACGCGGCGGGCGATGAGGCCGTCGTCCCAGGCCTCTTCGGAGTCGTCGTCCGGTTGGCCGGAGGGGTCCTTCCGCCCCTCCCGCTCCTCCCGCTCCTCCCGGTCACTGCTTCGCTCCTCACGGTGCTCACGGTGCTCAGGCTCCTTCCGCTCCTCCCGCTCCTCCCGCTCGTCGCGTTCGGTGTGATCAGTGACGGCAGTCACCGCGGTCACCTCTCCTTCTGCAGTACGGACAGGGCGGCGATCAGTTCGGCCTGGGGTTCGGGGTGCACTTCGAGGGCGTCCAAGGGGGCGAGCCGCCGGTCCCGCTCGGTGGCGAGGACCTTCTCCAGGTAGTCGGTCAGCAGGCGCCCGCCCCGGTCGCGCAGCCGGACCGCGCCCTGGGCGCCGATCCGCTCGGCGAGGATCTCGCCGGCCGCCCGGGCGCGGTGCCCGCCGAGGAGGGCGGTGGCGAGCAGCGCGGCGACGGCCTCGGGGTCGGGGAGCGGGGTCTTGTCGACCCTCTCCATCCCGCGCACCTCGTCGTCGGCGTACTCCTCCAGGACGCGCCGCCACCTGCGGACGGCCATCCCGATGCGGTGCTCGGCGCTCTCCATCCGGGGGTCGCGGTCGGCGAGGCCGGGGGCGGCCGCGGCGGGTTCGCGCCGCCAGGCCTCGTCGATGCGCTCGTCGGCGGCGGTGACGGCGCACAGCAGCAGCGCCTCCAGGCTCTCGGCGATGGCGTCGAGCAGTTCGCCGGCCCCGCAGTCGAGCGGGTAGCTGCGCCACCGTTTCAGGGCGTCCCCCGCGAGTACGGCGCCCGCCTGCAATCGCCCCTGTACGCGCGCGTGCTCGTTGTCGTACGCCTCGTCGACGGCGGAGGTGAGCCGCAGGGCGGCGGCGTACTGGGCTGCGACGGCGCCCGCCAGCTCGGGCAGCCGGGAGTCGAGCGAACGGATGACGCCGTGGGCCGTACGGGCGATGGCGTGGGAGCGGGCCGAGGGCTCCTGCACCCGTTGGGTGAGCCAGGCGCGCAGCGGCGCGACGGCGGTGGCGGGGAGCAGCCCGCCGCCGCCCGCGGACTCGGGCAGTTCGGGCACGGTGAAGCGGGGTACGTCGCCGAGGCCCGCCTTGGCGAGCAGGGCGCCGTACTGCCGGGAGACCTCGGTCACGACCTGGTGGGGCACGCGGTCGAGGACGGTGACGAGGGTGGCGTCGTGCTCCTTGGCGGTACGCAGCAGATGCCAGGGCACCGCGTCGGCGTACCGCGAGGCGGTGGTGACCATCACCCATACGTCGGCCGCGGAGATCAGCTCTGCGGCGAGTACGCGGTTCTCGGCGATGAGCGAGTCGACGTCGGGTGCGTCGAGGAGGGCGAGCCCGCGCGGCAGGCTGTGGACGGTCTCGATCCGCAGGGCGCGCTCCAGCTCGCCCCCGATCGCGGGCGGATCGACGCCGCTGTCCCCTCCCTCCTCCTCCCCTTCGCCGCCTTCCGCGGGTTCCTGTCGCGGCATCCACACGCGCGTGAGGTCCGGCAGGATCCTCATGTCGGCGAACCAGTGATGGTCGTCCGGATGGCAGACGAGCACCGGCGTGCGCGTCGTGGGCCGCAGCACGCCCGCCTCGCTGACCTGCCTCCCCACGAGGGAGTTCACGAGCGTGGACTTGCCCGCTCCGGTGGATCCGCCGATGACGGCGAGCAGGGGCGCTTCGGGTGCCTTGAGCCGGGGCACCAGATAGTCATCGAGCTGTGCGAGCAACTCGTCCCGGTTGGCACGCGCGCGTGGCGCCCCCGGAAGCGGGAGCGGAAAGCGTGCGGCGGCGACACGCTCGCGCAGGGCGGAGAGTGCGTCAAGCAATTGAGGCCGTACGTCCAAGGTCACCACATGCGAAGAATGCCCAATTTTGGCGGCTTTCTGAAGCATATAGTCGCTTCTGCGCGCCGCTCGGACACGGGGGATGGAAGGGGCGACCGGGGCGGAGGCATAACGAGTGCACAACACCCGGGGCGTGAGACGCCAAAAGCGATGCGAGATTCGCACCTGCCTGCGATTATCAGGACCGCTTCACCGAACCTCCACATCGCGGCGCGGAGGCGAAGCACCAGGGACAGGGCCCCGGGAGCCCTATCCTTGTCCCCGGCAAAGGTCACGGATCTCCCCCACATCCGCCCCCACGCCACCCGGCCACACCCGGCCCCCGTAGCTCAGTGGATAGAGCAGGCGCCTTCTAAGCGCTTGGCCGCAGGTTCGAGTCCTGCCGGGGGCACTCACACCACTTGACCAGCGGACACGCTGGTCGCTGGTCATCTCTCCTTCCGCGCGATGCCCATCACTGTCAGGCCAAGCGCCTTGGTTGTCCTCGCGCAAAAGGCACCGGCGCTCGGTGACAAAGCCATCGCCTACGAGCTGAGCATGGACGCGCCGAACGGCACCGCGCTGACCGGCCACCACGTCCTGGTGCGTGTGGGCTCCCTCACCGTGGACGTCAGCGACCGTGACGTGCGGCGCGCTCCCCGGCTTCCGCTCGACGTGGTGGTCGGCAAGCAGCTAGACCGGATGGCTCAGGGGGCGTCGCCGCGTACCTGACCGTAGAGGGCCTCTATCCGCCGGGCGTACGCCGCCGTCACCGCGCTTCGTCTGATCTTCAGGGACGGGGTGAGGAGGCCGTTGTCCTCCGTGAACTCGCCCTCCACGATGGCGAAGCTGCGGATGGATTCCGCCCTGGAGACGGCCGCGTTGGCGTGGTCCACCGCCCTTTGGGTCTCGGCGATCATCTCCGGGTCGTGGGCCAGGTCGGCGAGTGGTGTGTCCCTGGGGCGTTTGCGCACGGTGAGCCAGTGTTCGACGGCCTCCGGGTCCAGGGTGATGAGCGCGGCAACGTATGGACGGTTGTCCCCTACGACGATGCACTGGCCGACGGGCGCGCGGCTGCGCAGGCGGTCCTCCAGGACGGCCGGGGAGACGTTCTTGCCGCCGGAGGTGACGATGATGTCCTTCTTGCGGCCGGTGATGGTGAGGTAGCCGTCCTCGTCCAGCGCCCCGAGGTCGCCGGTGGCGAGCCACTCGTCGCTCAGCACGGCGTCCGTCGCCGACGGGTCGTTCCAGTATCCGCCGAAGACGATGCCGCCCTTGATCAGCACCTCCCCGTCGTCCGCGATGCGCACCGCCGTGCCGGGCACGGGCAGGCCGACCGTCCCGGGACGTGGCCTCAGCGGCGGGGTGATGGTGGCGGCGGCCGTGGTCTCGGTGAGGCCGTACCCCTCGTAGATGATGATTCCGGCGGCGTAGAAGAAGAGGTTGAGGTCGCGGTCCAGGGGTGAGCCGCCGCTGATCGCGTAGCGCAGGCGGCCGCCGACCTCCTTGCGGATACGGCGGTATACGAGGAGTTCGTACAGCGCCCAGCCGAGGCGGAGGCCGAGCGAGGGGCCGGGGTCGCGCGGATTCAGGAACTTGTTCAGATACGTCTCGCCGAACCGCACCGCGATCCGCTCCGCCCGGTCGAACGACGCGCCACGGCCGATCTTCTCGGCGGTCGCCCGCCCGGTGTCGTGGATCTTCTCGAAGAGGTACGGCACGCCGACGAGGAACGTGGGCTTGAAGGAGCGCAGCTGCGGCCGGAGTTCGTCCGGCTTGATGCTCGGGCAGTGGCCGATTTCAATGCGGGCCAGCATGCAGGCGATCTGCAGGGTGCGGCCCAGGATGTGGGCGAGCGGCAGGAAGAGGAGCGTGGAGGCGACCTGTCCGGTGATCTCCTTGAAGACGGGGTGCAGCAGATCGACCGTGTTGGCGGCCTCCGCGTGCAGGTTGCCGTGTGTGAGGACGCAGCCCTTGGGGCGGCCCGTCGTGCCCGAGGTGTAGCAGAGGGTCGCGATGGAGTCCGGGGTCAGCGCGGAGCGCCGCTTTGTCACCTCCTCGTCCGACAACTCCCGGCCGACGGTCGTCAGTTCCGCCATCGCGTCTCCGCCGTCGATGTGCCGTACCTGTGGCGGGGCGTCGAGGGTGCGTACAGCTTCCTCGGCCGTCTGCGCGTTCTCCGCCGTCTCCGCGATCAGGAGGCGGGCACCCGAGTCCCGGACGATCCACTCGATCTGCTCCGCCGATGACGTCGCGTAGATCGGCACGGTCTGGCCGCCCGCCGCCCAGATCGCGAAGTCCAGGACCGCCCACTCGTAGCGCGTACGTGACATCAGCGCCACGCGGCCGCCGGGCTCCAGGCCCGCCGCGATCAGCCCCTTGGCCGTGTCGGTCACTTCACGCGCGAAGGCGGCCGCCGTCACCGGGTGCCACTGGTCGCCCCGCTTGCGGCGCAGCACCACGGCGTCGGGGGCTTCGGCGGCGTTGGTGAAGGGGATGTCGGCGGTGCTGCCCGCCGTGGCCTTCGCCGCGAGGGGGGCGGTGCGGGCCTCGCGTACGGTGCCGTGTTCGTCTCTGGTCAGTTCGACCTCCGCGCGTTCGGCGAGGTCGCTGTGGCGCTGTGCTCTTCTCAGATCCTTGCGTACGCCCATGACGGTTCCCCGGCTTCCGTGGTGTGCGGGTGGGTGTGGGGTGCGGGTGGGTATGGGGTGCGTACTTACTTTCGGGTCAACTTACTGGTGCGTAGGAGAAAATCAATCCCTCTATCGTTTGGCGGAGATCTGGAGCGTGGGCGCAGAGCAAGCACGGCAGGACAAGACAAGACAAGACAAGGAGATGGTCGTGGCGGATGACATCGGCAAGATCGCTGAACTGGATTTCGCGAGCGTCACTCCCGAGGAGTTCGCCCGCATCGTGAAGGGGCTCTCCAGCAAGGAGATCGCCGGGATCGCGCGTGACGGCGCGCTGCGGACGCGGGTTCTGGACGAGGTCTTCCGGCGCATGGAACGGCAGTTCAAGCCGGAGGCGGCGGGGGCGCTCAAGGCGTTGATCCGCTGGGGGATCACGGGGGGCGGTGACAATCCGGAGGCCCCGGAGGTCGTGTACGAGACGGAGATCGCGGACGGTGTCTGCACCGTGCGGGAGGGGCGGTCGGAGGCGGAACCTCGCGTCACGCTCGTGATGGCCGATGCGGAGTTCTTGAAGCTGGTGTCCGGTAACGCCAGTCCCGTTATGTTGTTCATGATGCGCAAGGTGAAGATCGCCGGGGATGTGGGGCTGGCTTCGGGGCTGGCGCGGTACTTCGATATTCCCAAGGCTTGAGTCGATGGGAGTGCCGGGTCGGTGCGGGGCACGGAACTTAAGCCCTCAGGGAGCCACGCCGATGTAGGGGCATGACGTCTACGTACTCCCCAGATGTCCGTGAAGCAACGTCCCCGTCCCCCGTCGCCACCCGGCACAGCCGCCTGCGGGGCCACGCGCGTCTCGGCGTCGCCCTCCTGCCCGCCCTCGTCATCACCGTCGCCGGCTTCCAGCGCCGGTGGATGTCCGACGACGGGCACATCTACGTACGGACGGTCCGTCAGGTGCTGGCCGGGAACGGGCCCGTGTTCAACGCCGGGGAGCGGGCCGAGTCGTCCACCGGAACCCTCTGGCAGTGGCTGCTCGTGGCGGCCGGGGCGCCGGGTCCCGACATCGCCACGGTGGCGATGTACGGCGGCCTGCTGCTGACCGCCGTCGGTTTCGCGCTCGCCGGGGTCGCGGCACTCCACGTCCATGGCGATGACCATGACGATCGCGATGGCGACGGCGACGGCGACGGCGACGGCAATGGCAATGGCAATGGCGACGCCGGGGCCGGGGTCAGGTTCCTGCTGCCCTGTGGCGCCCTCGTGCTGCTCGCGCTGCCGCCCGTCTGGGACTTCGCGACGTCCGGCCTGGAGACGGGTCTCGCCACCTGCTGGATCGCGGGCGCCTGGCTGGCGCTCGTCGCGCGGCCCCGCACGCTGCTGACCTGCGCGGTGCTGGGCCTCGGGCCCCTCGTCCGGCCGGACCTCGCGCTGGTGTCGGTGGTCTTTCTGGTCGCCCAGTGGGCCGTGGCCCGCCCCTCGTGGCGCGGGGCGCTCGCGGGCGCCGGTGTCGCGGGGGCGCTCCCCATCTCGTACGAGATCTTCCGCATGGGGTACTACGGGCATCTGGTGCCGCTGCCGGGCGTCACCAAGGAGGCGTCACGGAGCCTGTGGGGGCGGGGGGCCGACTACCTGTGGGACTTCACCGGGCCGTACGTGCTGTGGCTGCCGCTGCTGATGATCGTCGCGGCCGTCCTGGCGTCCCGGCGGGATCAGGGGCGCGTCGTCATGGCCGTGCCGCCGGTCTCCGGGCGGGCGCGGGGGCGCGTCGTCGTGGCCGCTCCCATCGTCGCGGGGGCACTGTGCTGGGTCTACGTCATCAGGGTGGGCGGCGACTTCATGCACGGGCGGATGTTCCTGCCGGGGTTGCTGCTGATGCTGCTCCCGGTCTTCCTGGTGCCCGTCACGCGCGCGTGGACGATCGTCGCCGCCGGGGTCGCGGTGTGGGCCGTGGCGTGCGCGTCGGTGCTGCGGGTTCCGTACGAGGGCCAGGTCGGGCCGGTCGGCGTCGCGGACGAGCGCGGGGTGTACGTGCGGCAGAACGCCGACCCCCACCCCCTGCACCACGACTTCGCGGGGCACCCGGGAAACAAGGCGTACGCACGTCTCGTACGGGAGCGGGTGCGGGGCGGCGCGCCCACGCTGCTCCTCGCCCGGACGCCGGTCGCGGCCGCGCGGCCCGGGGTGACGGGGGTCTACAACACGCTCGGGTTCAGCGGTGCCGCCGTTCCGCTGTCCGGCGCCGCGCTGGACGCCATCGGGCTCGCCTATCCGCTGGCGGCCCACTCGGAGAGCTTGGACGACGGCCGTGTGGGGCACGACAAACGGCTGCCGGACGCGTGGATCGTCGCCGAGCGCGGCGCCGCCGGCGCCCCGCCCGCGTGGCTCGACCCCGACCACGTCGACGCCGCCCGCCGCGCCCTGCGCTGCGAACCGTTCGCCGAGCTGCGGGCGGCCACGCGCGCGCCGCTGACGGCCGGGCGGTTCTGGCGGAATCTGACGGGTGCCGTGGGGCTCACTTCCTTCCGGTTTCCCAATGATCCGGTGCGGGCCGAGCGGGAGTTGTGCGGGTAGCCAGCACATGAACGCGGACGGAAGCCGGTGAGGCACGTGGTGACTTCCGTGACCTGCATGCGCCTTGTGCTGTGAGTGGCCGCGTCGGAGGCTGATGGTTCTTGTTGCCTTACGTTCGGAGTTGCCGCATGAGCGCCTACTGTCCGAGCCGCCGGTCCTTCCTCGCCACCGGTACCGCGCTGGCGGGCTGGGCCGCCTTCGCCGCACAGAAGCAGGCCTTCGCAGCGTCCGCCGCGCCCGCTGCCGGGAGAACACCCGCGAGCACACGAAGTCGCCCTACTACCGCTCCCTGAACGGAGGTTGGGCCTTCCACTGGGCCAGGAACCCGGAGAAGCGGCCGGTCGGCTTCGAGGCCGACGACTACGACGTGAGCGGGTGGGACCGCATCCCCGTGCCCTCGAACTGGGAGATCGAGGGGTATCCGGAGCCGATCTACCCGCAGCAGACCGGCAACATGACCGACGTACGGCGTATCGCGCTCGCCGACCGGTCGGGCGGGGGCCTCGCCGTGCTGGCCGACCCGGCGGACGGCGAGCCGTTTCTGGAGGTCAGCGCCTTGCACCACACGCCGTTCGACCTGGACGGTCCGCGTCATCCGTACGAGGTGAAGCGGCGGGCGGAGACCGTGCTCGGGGTCAACCACCGGCAGATGGGTGTCGGCGGCAACGACTCGTGGGGCGCGCCGCCCGAGGAGCCGTATCTGCTGCACTCGGGGCGGACGTACGCGTACGGGTATCGGCTGCGGGCGGCGGATTAGCCGACGAGGCGGGGCGGGACCTCGCCGCTCGGTGACGCCGGCTCCAGTTCCGGCGGGGTCTCCGAGCGGGTGAGGGCCGCGGCCTGGCCGATGGCGGTGGCCAGGTCACGTACCGGCTTGTCCTGGTCGTTCAGTTCGCGGGCGCGGTCCGCCAGTTCACGCAGGGAGGGCGCGCCGGGGAGCGCGGTGGTGCCGTGCGGCCTGGTGTAGCCGTCGGTCGTGCCGGAGCGCAGACCGTCGGCGAAGTACGCGGCGACCGCGGCCAGTTGCAGGCCGTCGTCGGCTCGCCACAGCGACGTGTCCAGGTCGGCGGCCTCGACGCGGCCCGACTCCTCGTGCGGGGTACGGCTGTCCGGGTCGAGCCAGCGCACGCTCGCCGTCGCGAGATGACCGTCGGCGCCCGGCTTGGCGCGCACCGCGTACAGCGCCGTCACCGTGTGGCCGGGGCCGATCTCGCCGCCGTCCACCGAGTCGTCGCGGAAGTCGTCGTCGGCGACCTGGCGGTTCTCGTAACCGATCAGACGGAACTGCTCGACGGTCTCCGGGTCGAAGGCGACCTGCGCCTTCGCGTCGCGGGCGCGCAGCTCGATGTGGGCGGGCAGCTGCTCGCAGAAGACGTCGCGGGCGTCCTCGACGTTCGACACGTAGGTGGTGTGGCCGTCGCCCTTGTCGGCGAGGCGCTCCATCAGGGCGTCGCCGTAGTCGCTGCCCACGCCGACGCCGAAGAGGGTGATGCCGTGGGCGCGGCGGGCGTCGGAGATCCGGTCCAGGATGCCGTCGGCGCTGGTCTCGCCGGTGTTGGCGAGGGCGTCGGAGAGCAGCACGACGCGGTTGGTCGCGCCCTGCCTCTTGCCGCGCACCGCCGTGTCGTAGCCGGTGGTGACGCCCGCCTCCAGGTTGGTGGACTGGGTGGGCTCCAGGCGGTCGATCGCCGTGTGCACGCGGGCGCGGCCGTCACCGGTGTCGCCGAGGCGGGTCATCGGCAGGACCGTCTCGGCGGTGTCGCTGAAGGTGACGAGGGCGATCGAGTCGTCGGGGCGCAGCCGGTCGGTCATGATGCCGAGGGACTTCTTCACGAGGTCGAGGCGGCCGGGCTCGGCCATGGAGCCGGAGACGTCGATGACGAAGGTGAGGGCGGCGGGCGGACGTTCGCTCTCGTCGGCGGCTTCCCGGGTGGCGAGGCCGACCCTGAGCAGCGACCAGCGGTCGTCGCCGGTGCGGGCGCCGTCCACGCTGACGGAGAAGCCGTCGCCGTCGGGCCGGGGATAGTCCTGCCGGAAGCTGTTGACGAACTCCTCGGGGCGGACCGTCGCCGGGTCGGGCAGGCGGCCGTCGGCGAGGGTGCGGCGGGCGTAGCCGTACGAGGCGGTGTCGACGTCCAGGGCGAAGGTGGAGAGATAGTCGGGCGCGAGCTCCTTCTCGGTGTCGCCCTGTTCCTCCCCGGGGGCCGCCGCGCCGCCGGTGCCGGGCGAGTCGGGCGAGTCGGGCGCGGGAAGCGGTGCGGCGCCGTCCTGACGGCTCTTGCCGCTCCCGTCCGCGGTGGAGCGGTTCTCCCCACCGCCGCCACCGCTGCAGCCGCTCAGCAGGAGCCCACCGGCCATGGCCACGGCGAGCACCCCGTGCCGTATCTTCCGGGTCCGCATCTCTCCCCCTCGCGTCGTCGGCTTTCCTGACTGTGACGCGCGGACCGTCTCGAACGATCGCTCGGGGACGTTTCGGATGCGTCTCGATGCGTCTCGATGCGGCTCGATGCGGCTCGATGCGTCTCGATGCGGCGACGGTGATCTCTGGGCGTACGGCCCGCTGTGGACGTCCTCAGCTGACCACGTCCTTCCGCGCGAACCCCCGGAACGCCAGCGCGAACAGCACCAGCGCGTACGTCACCGAGATCGCCGCGCCCTGGATCATGCCGCCCCACTCGGGGCGCGGCTGGATCATGTCGGCCCAGGCGAACTGCCAGTGCGCCGGGAGGAAGTCGCGCCAGCCGCCGAGCGCGGTCACCGCGTCCAGGACGTTGCCGATGATCGTCAGGCCGACCGCGCCGCCGACCGCGCCGAGCGGGGCGTCGGTCTTCGTCGACAGCCAGAACGCGAGGCCCGCGGTGACCAGCTGGGAGACGAAGACATACGCGACGGCGATCAGCAGGCGCTGCGCCGCCGTGCCCGCGGGCAGCGCGCCGCCGGTGGGGATCTCCAGCGGCCCCCAGCCGTAGGCCATCGTGCCGACCGCCAGCGCGATCAGTGGGAGCAGCACCATGGCGGCGGCGCTGAGGGCGAGCGCCACGGCGAGCTTGGACCACAGGAGGCGGGCCCGCGGCACGGGCGCCGCCAGCAGATAGCGCAGGGACGCCCAGCTCGCCTCGGAGGCGACCGTGTCCCCGCAGAACAGCGCGACGGGGATGACGAGGAGGAAGCCCGCCGACACGAACAGGCAGGTGGCGGCGAAGTTGGCGCCCGATGCCGTGGCCGTGTCCATCAGCGTCACCTCGCCGTTGCGCGCCCCCGGCGAACCGGCGACGGCGAACGCGATGACGAGCACGACGGGCAGCAGCGCCATGAGGGCGCCCATCACGAGCGTGCGGCGCCGCTTCAGCTGGCGGACCGCCTCGACTCGCAGGGGCAGAGTGCGTCCGGCGCGGTAGCCGGGCGCCGTGGGACGCTCCAGCGTGGGGGCGCTCATGCGGTGCCTCCGATCAGGGTCAGGAACGCGTCTTCGAGGCGGCGGTGCGGGCCCATGGACTCCACGGGCACGTCGAGCCGGACCAGTTCGGGCAGCAGCCGGGCGCCGCTCCCTGCCTCCGTGCCGTCGAGCCGCACGAGCAGGCCGCCGTCCGCGCGCACCGCCGAGACGACGCCGGGCAGCGCGGCGATCTTCTCGACCAGCGGGTCGGAGACGTCCGCCGCGAGCCCCACGAGGAGCGTGTCCCCGGAGCCGACGATCTCGGCGACCGGGCCCGCCTGGACGAGACGGCCGCGGTCCATGACGACCAGGTGCGTACAGGACTGCTCGACCTCGGCGAGGAGGTGGCTGGAGACGATGACCGTGCGCCCCTCACGTGCGTACCGGATCATGACCTCCCGCATCTCGCGGATCTGCGGCGGGTCGAGGCCGTTCGTCGGCTCGTCGAGGATCAGCAGGTCCGGCAGGCCGAGCATGGCCTGCGCGATGGCGAGGCGCTGCCGCATGCCCTGCGAGTACGTCCGTACGGCGCGGCTCAGGGCGTCGCCGAGCCCGGCGATCTCCAACGCCTCGGCCAGGTGGGCGTCTTCGGCGGGGCGGCCGGTCGCCTTCCAGTACAGCTCCAGGTTCTCCCGGCCGCTGAGGTGGGGCAGGAAACCGGCGCCCTCGACGAACGCGCCGACCCGGGAGAGGACGGGCGCCCCCGGCCGGATCGCCTGCCCGAAGACGCGGATCTCGCCCGCGTCGGGCCGGATCAGGCCCATCAGCATGCGCAGGGTCGTCGTCTTGCCCGCGCCGTTCGGCCCCAGGAGGCCGAGGACCTGGCCCTTCTCGACGGTGAAGGAGACGTCGCGGACGGCGTACCGGTCGCTGGACCTGGCGTACCGCTTGCTCAAGTCGCTGATCTGGAGCGGCACGTCGGCGAGTGCGGGGTCGGGTGCGGGGGCGGTCGTGCGGCGGCGTCCGGTGAGCAGCAGGCCGAGGGCGAGTACGGCTGCGGCGGTCGGCAGCCACCACACCCAGGAGGGCAGCGGCGCGGCGGCGGTCTTCACGCCGGGAGCCGTCGGCACCATCAGGTCGCCCTTCAGCGAGACGGTGTACGCGGCGGACTCGGCCGGTGACGCGTAGCCGAGGTCGGTGGAGGCGAGGACGAGGCGGAGGCGGTGGCCCTTCTGCGCCTCGTAGTCGATGGCGGGCAGCCGCAGCTCGACGTCCTTGCCCTCCTTGGCTCCCGCGCCCTGGACCCGCACCGGGGCGACCAGTTGCGAGGGCAGGACCTGCTGCTTCCCGTCGGGCCCGACGTCGTACACCTTCGCGAAGAGCACCATGTCCTCGCGGGAGGACTTCACATGGGCCCGCACCGTCGGCGCACCGGTGATCCGCAGGTCCTCGCCCAGCGGCTTCGACTCGAACGTGGCGTTCTGCCCGGGGAAGTCAAGGGAGACGCCGACGCCGAGGGAGGACAGCCGGGAGAGACCGCCGCCGCCGAGGCCGGGGAGCGTGGAGATCGCGGGCGGGCTCGCCCCGGCGGGGTTGTCGAACGTCTGCTCGCGCCCGCCGAGCGGCACCGCGCGCCGGTCGCTCCCCAGGCCGGGGTACGTGTCGCCGGTCGCGCCCCGCAGCTGGGCCGCCCCGTCGGTGGAGTCGACTCCTCCGGTGCGGGTGACGCGGAACGCGGGGCCGGTGTCGGCGCTCTTGTCGTCCTTCAGATAGCGGTCGAACCACGTGCCGATGCGCTTCTCGACGCGTCCCCGCTCCCGCTCGCGGGCGCCGCCGTCGTGGCCGCCCGCGATCCAGTCGACGGTCACGGGCGCGTCGTTGGCGCGGATGCCCCGGGCGATGGCGTCGCCCTGGCCGAGTGTGAAGAGCGAGTCCGTCTGGCCCTGCGCGAGGAACGTCGGCACCTTGATCCGGTCGGCGACGGCGGCCGGGCTGCGCTCGGCGAGCAGGTCGCGTGCCTCGGCGTCCGGCTTCCCGGCCACCGCGACCCGTTCGTACATGGCGCACAGCTGCTTCTCGAACTGGTCGCAGCCGCCTCCGGTGTTGATGAAGACGCTGGCCCACATCTTCTTGAAGACGCCGTCGGGGAACAGCGCGTCCGCGAGGTTCCAGTAGGTGACCTGCGGGGCGATCGCGTCCACCCGCCGGTCGTACCCGGCGGCGAGCAGCGACACCGCCCCTCCGTACGAGGAACCGGTGACGCCCACGCGCGGGTCACCGGCCTTGTCGAGCCGCACCTCGGGCCGCTTCGCCAGCCAGTCGATCAGCTTCGAGACGTCGGCGACCTCGCCCTTGGGGTCGTTGAGCCCGATCTTGCCGGTGGACCTGCCGAACCCGCGCGCGGACCACGTCAGCACGGCATAGCCGTCCCTGGCCAAATCCTCCGCCTGCTCGCGCACGGACTCCTTGGTGTCGCCGAAGCCGTGGCCGACGAGGACGGCGGGGCGCTTCTCGCCGGGGTCCCCCGCGGTGAAGTAGGACGTGTCGATCTTCGCGCCGCCGGTGTCGAGCATGCCGTCCGACCGGTGCACGGCCGGAGCGTCGTCCGACGCCACCGCCGTCCAGGTGCCCGCCCCCGCGAGCACCACGACGGCGGCCGCGGCGGCGATCAGCCGGCGCGGCCCGCGCGGTCCGGGAAGCCTGGGCCTGGGCAGTCGTAGATCCATGCCGTCAACGGTACGGGCGGCGACTGACAACCGGGGCAACCGCCGGTCTGAACTGACCTGCCTCCCCAGGGAGTAGACTCCGCGCCCCGCGTACCGCGCTCGTGGTACGCAGTACGCATGGACATCAGACCCGCGACGACCGTCGCCGAGGTGACCGCCGCCGAGCACCTCTTCGACGGCCCCGCCCGCCCCGAGGCGACCCGCCGCTTCCTGGACAGCCCCGGCCACCACCTCTTGCTCGCGTACGAGGAGGAGAGTGCCGGCACCCCGGTCGGCTTCGTCAGCGGCGTCGAGACGGTCCACCCCGACAAGGGCGCCGAGATGTTCCTGTACGAACTCGGGGTCGCCGAGCGCTTCCGCCGCCGCGGGACGGGCCGCGCCCTGGTCCACGCGCTGGCCGCGCTCGCGCGGGAGCGCGGCTGCGAGGGGATGTGGGTCGGCGTGGACACGGACAACGAGGCGGCCCTGGCGACGTATCGCAGCGCGGGCGGCAAGGACGAGGGGCGGTTCGCCTCGGTCGGCTGGGGCTTCGGCTGACCGGTCGGCGTGCGTGTCCGCCGAGGTGATCGCAGACGTACCGCGTCAGGGGTGAATAGAGTCTGCACCTATGACATCCCGGGATTCCCTCGCCACCGGCCAGCGCTCGCTCGGTGACCCCTCCGTCCGGTTCCCGCTGTGGCCGCCGCTCACCACCGGGTGCCCGGTGACCAGTACGGAGAGCGTGTCGTATCCGGTCGAGGTCGACTACGCCTACGACAAGGTCCCCGCGGGCCTCTTCACCACCGCGCCCGGACAGGCGCGCGGCCACGAACGCTGGGCGCCGCTCCTGCCGCCGCTGCACGCACCCGGTCTCGGAGAGGGCGGCACGCCGCTCGTGCCCCTCGGCGACGGCCTGTGGATCAAGGACGAGTCCCGCAATCCGACCTGGAGCCACAAGGACCGCATCAACCGCGTCACGGTGAGCGCGGCGGTCGGCGCGGGCGCGGAGGGCATCGTCGTCGCCTCGTCCGGCAACCACGGCGCCTCGGCCGCGGCGTACGCGGCGCGGGCGGGCCTG
This sequence comes from Streptomyces sp. NPDC003379, assembly GCF_053589195.1. Lineage (NCBI taxonomy): Bacteria > Bacillati > Actinomycetota > Actinomycetes > Kitasatosporales > Streptomycetaceae > Streptomyces > Streptomyces sp. NPDC003379. Next base: position 44,042 of record NZ_JBSFRK010000053.1, read on the forward strand.
CGGTGCGTGGTGCTCAGCGCGGCGGGGACGCCGCCCGCGGTCGACGCGTTCCTGCGGGCGTACGGCGCGGTGGTGCTGCCGGTGCCCGTGGACGCGCGGTGGCCGCTGCTGCGGCGGATCGTGGAGCGGTTCGGCTACCACCCCGTCAGCAATGTGACGCCCACGCACACCGGGCACGCGTTCGGGCCCGAGGGCTACAAGACCCTCGCCTACGAGATCTACGCCGAGCTGGGCGTCCCCGCCGCGGTCTTCCTGCCCACCGGCTACGGCGAGCTGCTCTTCGGCGTCTGGAAGGGCTTCGCGGAACTGGTCACCCTGGGCCTCGCCGACCGGGTGCCCCGCCTCTTCAGCTGCGAGCCCGCCGCCGGTGGGCCGCTGGCCGCCGCGCTGCGGGACGGGGTCCCGGCGACGCGGGTCACGGTCGGGGAGACGGCGGCGTACGCGATCGGCTCGGCGGTCGGCGGATACCGAGGGGTGGTCGCCGTCCGCGAGAGCGGCGGCGGGGCGCTGCTCGTCTCCGACGCGGAGATGGCCGCCGCGCGGGCGGAGTTGGCGGGGGCGGGCCTCTGGGCGGAGCTCTCGGCCGCGGCGGGCCTCGCCGGGTACCGGCAGCGGGGGGCGGCGGCGCCCGACGGGCCCGTGGTGTGCGTGTCCACGTCCAGCGGGTTCAAGGACCGTGACCTGCTGGGCGTGGGCGCCTCCGCGGAGGTCGACCCGGAGGACTGGGCGGAGGTGGAGCGGCGGATCAGGGGCTGAGTTCCGCCTGCCCGTCCTCGGGGACGCTCACCAGCCAGCGCGTCTCCCGCCGCGGCCGCAGGTACAGCGCCCAGTACAGCGTCGCCACGGCCACGATCCCGCCGGTCCACCCGAGGTACTCCACCTCCTGCCGGCTCAGCACGTACGCGAGCACGGCGATCAGCACCACCGGCACCGCCGGCCACAGCGGCATCCGCCAGGCCGCCCCGTGGCCGTGCGAGCCCCGCCGGGCGAGCAGCGCGGCGACCGCCACCAGGAGGTACATGCCGGTCACGGAGACCCCGGTCACGCCGTACAGCGTGTCCAGGTTGACGAAGCACAGGAGCGCGCCGGGGACGCCGACCAGGAGCGTGGCCACCCAGGGGGCGCCGGACGCGCCGAGCTTCGACAGCGCCTTGTTCACCGGCGAGGGCCACGCCTTGTCCCGCGCGGAGGCGAACAGGACGCGGGAGTTCTGGATGACCATGACGATGCCCGCGTTGATGATCGCGAGAGCCACGCAGAGGCTGACGAACGTACCGACCGCCGAGTTGGACCAGGCCGTCACCATCGCGCTGATGTCGCCCTCGGTCAGGGCGGTCAGGCTCTCGGCGCCCATGGTGATCGCGACGACCGGCACCAGGATGATCACCGTGGAGATGGCGAGGGTGGCGAGGACGGTGCGCGCGACGTTGCGGCGCGGGTTCTCCAGCTCCTCGGAGAGGTAGACGGCCGTGGAGAAGCCCTGCGTGACGAAGAGGGCGATCGCGAGGCCGGAGACGATCAGCATGGCCGTGACGGTGTCGACGCCGCCGGGGCCGGAGCCCGCCACCGAGAGGTCCGCCAGGCTGCCCGCGCCCCGCTCGGCGTGGGCGAAGCCGAGGACGGCCACGACGCCCGCCGCGACGACCTCAAGGACCAGGAAGACGCCGGTGATCCACGCGTTGGCGCGCAGGTCGAGCAGGCCCGCGAGGGTCGCGCAGATCATGACGCCCGCGCCCGCGTAGGACGGGTCGAGGTGCATGACCGGCGCCAGGTAGTCCGCCGTGCCCATGGCGATGACGGGCGGCACGATCATCACGACAAGGAGCGACAGGACGAAGACCAGCCAGCCGGCCAGGCGCCCCGCCATCGTGGAGACCATCGCGTACTCGCCGCCCGCGCTGGGGATGAGGGTGCCCAGCTCCGAGTAGCAGAAGGCGACGCCCACGCAGAGCAGCGAGCCGATCGCGATGGTGAGCGCGGTGGCGGTGCCGAGCGAGGAGAAGAGGTCGGGGACCACCACGAAGAGCGTGGAGGCGGGCGTCACGCAGGACAGCGTGAGGAGGGTGCCGCCGACGACGCCGATGGAACGCTTGAGCTTCTGGGGACTTCCCGGATCGTCCAGGGCCGCCAGGGCCGCCAGGGGCGCCTGGGGCGCGGCGGTGGGTGGCTGGAGCGGGCGGAGCGTGTCGGTCATGAAGCGCGATTCCGATCGACTCGTGCGGCAAAAGATGCGGCGGGAGCCCTATCGCCTCCGAAGGCTTCTGATCTGCGTTTTCTGTGGCTCCCGGCGCGTCATGGAACCCCGCCGATAACCGGAACGTCAACGGTCATTTACCTGCGGAATCCGCAGCGCCCGGCTCACCCAACTCACCTGGCATTCCCAAGGGTTTGCCACAAGGGGTCTCTTTGAGTACGCGGATACGTATGTTGACCTTGTCTTCGCAGGCGTAGGACATGCAGAGCCTTCGCTGCCCGAATTGCGCCCTGTGCACGGGAACCGCAAGTGCGGTCCCAAAAAAGAAACGAGGCCGTCCGGATACCGGACGGCCTCGCTCTACGCGCTGTCACGCGCCGATGACTCAGTGGTTGCGCGGGAATCCCAGGTCCACCCCGGCCGGCGCGTCCGACGGGTCGGGCCAGCGCGTGGTGACGACCTTGCCGCGCGTGTAGAAGTGCGTGCCGTCGTTGCCGTAGATGTGGTGGTCGCCGAAGAGCGAGTCCTTCCAGCCACCGAAGGAGTGGTAGCCCACCGGCACCGGGATCGGCACGTTCACGCCGACCATGCCGGCCTCGATCTCCAGCTGGAAGCGGCGGGCCGCGCCGCCGTCCCGGGTGAAGATCGCGGTGCCGTTGCCGAACGGCGAGGCGTTCATGAGGGCCACGCCCTCCTCGTACGTGTCGACGCGCAGCACGCACAGGACGGGGCCGAAGATCTCGTCCCGGTAGGCCTTGGCGGTCGTCGGGACGCGGTCGAGCAGCGAGAGGCCGATCCAGTGGCCGTCCTCGTGGCCCTCGACCGTGTAGCCCGTGCCGTCGAGGACGACCTCGCAGCCCTCGGCCGCGGCGCCCGTGACGTACGAGGCGACCTTGTCGCGGTGGGCGGCGGTGATGAGCGGCCCCATCTCGGACGTCGGGTCGTTGCCCGGACCGATCTTGATCTTCTCGGCGCGCTCCTTGATCTTGCCGACCAGCTCGTCGGCGATGGAGCCGACCGCGACGATCGCCGAGATGGCCATGCAGCGCTCGCCCGCGGAGCCGTAGGCGGCGGAGACCGCGGCGTCGGCGGCCGCGTCCAGGTCGGCGTCCGGCAGGACCAGCATGTGGTTCTTGGCGCCGCCGAGCGCCTGGACGCGCTTGCCGTTGGCGGAGGCGGTGGTGTGGATGTGGCGGGCGATGGGCGTGGAGCCCACGAAGGAGACGGCCGCCACGTCCGGGTGCTCCAGGAGGCGGTCCACGGCCACCTTGTCACCGTGTACGACGTTGAAGACGCCGTCGGGCAGACCGGCCTCGCCAAGGAGTTCCGCGATCTTCATCGACGCGGACGGGTCCTTCTCCGACGGCTTCAGGACGAAGGTGTTGCCGCAGGCGATGGCCAGCGGGAACATCCACATCGGCACCATCGCGGGGAAGTTGAACGGCGTGATGCCCGCGACGACGCCCAGCGGCTGCCGGATGGACGACACGTCCACGCGGCTCGCCACCTCCGTCGACAGCTCGCCCTTCAGCTGCACCGTGATGCCGCAGGCCAGGTCGACGATCTCCAGACCGCGGGCGACCTCGCCGAGCGCGTCGGAGTGCACCTTGCCGTGCTCGGCGACGATCAGTTCGGCGATCGCGTCGCGGTTGGCGTCCAGGAGCGCGCGGAACTTGAAGAGGATCGCGGTGCGCTTGGCGAGCGAGGACGTGCCCCAGGTCGCGAACGCCTCGCGGGCGGCGGCGACCGCCGCGTCCACCTCGGCCACGTCCGCGTAGGCGACCTGCGTGGTGACGGCGCCGGTCGCCGGGTCGGTGACCGAGCCGTACGACCCGGACGCGCCCGCGGCCCTCTCGACGGGCTTTCCACCGATCCAGTGATTGACGGTCTTCGTCATGACAAGCATCCCTACTCTCACAGGTGGCGGCGTCGGGCAGTGACGTGCCGGTCGTACTCTTCCCTGGCCTTGACCGCGGACACCCGGGTCGCCGTCTCGGCCACGGGCACATCCCACCACGCCTGTGCCGGGGGCGGGCCCGACACTGTGTCTGCCGTTTCCGTCTCCACATAGACACATGTGGGACGGTCTGCGTCACGCGCTTCGCGCAGTGCCCCGCGCAGGTCACGCACTGTTCTGGCGCGCAGCACCCGCATCCCGAGCGAGGCCGCGTTGGCGGCGAGGTCGACGGGCAGCGGGTCCTGGCTGTACGTCCCGTCCGGCGCCCGGAAGCGGTAGTCCGTGCCGAACCGCTCGCCGCCCACGGACTCCGAGAGGCCGCCGATCGACGCGTAGCCGTGGTTCTGCAGGATGACGACCTTGACCGGCACGTTCTCCTGGACGGCCGTGACCATCTCGGTCGGGTTCATCAGATACGTCCCGTCGCCGACCAGCGCCCACACCGGGCGCTCGGGCGCGGCGAGCGCGACACCGATCGACGCCGGAATCTCGTATCCCATGCAGGAGTAGCCGTACTCGACGTGGTACTGCCGCGCCGACCGCGTCCGCCACAGCTTGTGCAGATCACCAGGGAGCGAACCGGCGGCGTTGATGAGAATGTCGTCCTCCGTCACCAACTCGTCCAGCGCGCCGAGCACCTGGGCCTGCGTCGGGCGTACGTCCGGCTCGTCCGCGTGGTACGCGGCGTCGACGCGCTGCTCCCAGCGGGCCTTGTCGCCCCGGTACTCCAGGGAGTAGGCGGGATCGACACGGTGGCCGCGCAGCTCGCGCGCGAGCGCCTCAAGTGCGGCGCGCGCGTCGGCGATCAGAGTGGCGCCCGCCATCTTGTGGCCGTCGAACGGTGTGACGTTGAGGTTGAGGAAGCGCACCCCGGGCTCCTCGAAGAGCGTGCCGGAGGCCGTGGTGAAGTCGCTGTAGCGGGTGCCGACGCCGATCACCAGGTCGGCGGCGCGGGCCAGTTCGTTCGCGGTCGCCGTGCCGGTGTGCCCGATGCCGCCGACGTCCGCCGGGTGGTCGAAGCGCAGGGAGCCCTTGCCCGCATGGGTGGACGCGACGGGGATGCCGGTCGCGTCGGCGAGGGCCGCGAGGGTCTCCTCGGCGGCGCTGTGGTGGACGCCGCCGCCCGCGATGATCAGGGGCCGCCGCGCCGCGCGCACCGCGTCCGCCGCGGCGGCCAGCTCCCGCGGATCGGGGGCCGCCCTGCGCACGGCCCACACCCGCTCGGTGAAGAACTCCTCCGGCCAGTCGTACGCCTCCGCCTGCACGTCCTGCGGCAGGGCGAGAGTGACGGCGCCGGTCTCGGCGGGGTCGGTGAGCACCCGCATCGCGGCGAGGGCGGCGGGGATCAGCGCTTCGGGGCGGGTCACGCGGTCGAAGTACTTCGAGACCGGCCGCAGACAGTCGTTGACGGACACGTCGCCCGCGTACGGGACTTCGAGCTGCTGGAGCACGGGGTCGGCGGGCCGGGTCGCGAACGTGTCGCCGGGCAGGAGGAGGACGGGCAGCCGGTTGACCGTGGCGAGCGCGGCGCCGGTGACGAGGTTGGTGGCGCCGGGTCCGATGGACGTGGTGACGGCGTGGGTGGAGAGGCGGCCGGACTGCCGGGCGTATCCGACGGCGGCGTGCACCATGGCCTGTTCGTTGCGCCCCTGATGGAAGGGCATCTCATCGGCGTACTCGACGAGCGCCTGCCCGATCCCCGCCACATTGCCGTGGCCGAAGATGCCCCAGGTCGCGCCGATCAGCCGCTGCCGGACGCCGTCCCGCTCGGTGTACTGCCGGGACAGGAAGCGCACGAGCGCCTGAGCGGTGGTGAGCCGCGCACTGCCCGTCTCGGTGGCCGTCATCGGTATCCCTCCGTGTGGTCGGGGTGGAAGCAGATCCGCCACTCCCGCTCGTCGCCGGGACCCGCCATCACGTTCAGGTAGTACATGGCGTGGCCCGGCTGGGCGACGGACGGCCCGTGCCAGCCGTCGGGCACGAGCACGGCGTCTCCGGTGCGGACCTCGGCGAGGACATCGGTACCACCGTCGCGGGAGGGAGACACCCGCTGGTATCCGAAACCTTCGCGCCCGCCCGGCGCCTCGATCTCGAAGTAGTAGATCTCCTCAAGCTCGGCCTCGACGCCCGGGCGGTGCTCGTCGTGCTTGTGCGGCGGGTACGAGGACCAGTTGCCGCCGGGCGTGATCACCTCGACGGCGATGAGGCGGTCGCAGTCGAAGGCGTCCGCTGCGGCGAAGCCCCGGACCTCGCGGGCGCAGGTGCCGCTGCCGCGGCTCTCGACGGGTACCTCCGGCGCGGAGCCGTAGCGGGCGGGGAGTCGACGCTCGCACTTCGCTCCTGCCAGGGCGAAGCGGCCTCCCGCGCCGGAGGCGATCTGGATCCGGGCGTCCCGGGGAACGTAAGCGAAATCGGTGACTCCGCTGAATACGCTCTCCCTGCCCAGGAGTTCGATGATCCCGCCTTCTGTATGCACCGTACAGCCGCCGGTCAGCGGGAGCACGATCCATTCGCTCTCCCCGGTGCTGAAGGAGTGCGTGCCGCCGGGGCCGATCTCGACGACACGCAGCGCCGAGTAGTCCCACCCCGCGCGTTTCGGATCGATGTCGACGGCGTACGGACCGTCGGCCGCACTGCCTTTCGGTACGTACGTCATGTGACTCTCCATAGCCCGTGTGTCCTTGCGTGTCCCCGTGCGTCCCTACGTATCCCTACATGCCCCTGTGTATCCCTATGTGTCCCGCTAGAACAGTCCTACGGCGGTGTCGACCGCCCCCGCCACGTCACCGTCGGGCGGATAGAGCAGGGCCCTGCCGACGACGAGCCCCCGCACGGTGGGCAGTTGCAGGGCGCCGCGCCACTTCTCGTACGCGGCGTCCTGATCGTCCCCGATGTCCCCGCCGAGCAGCACGGCCGGCAGGGTGGACGTCTCCATGACGCGGGCCATGTCGTCGGGATTCTCGGTGACGGGAACCTTCAGCCAGGTGTACGCCGATGTCCCGCCGAGCCCCGAGGCGATGGCGATGGACGTGATGACGGCCTCGGCGCTCAGGTCGTTGCGGGGCGGGCCCCCGCCGTCGCGGCGGCGGGTCAGGAACGGCTCGACGAAGACCGGCAGCCGGCGCTCGGCCATGGCGTCGACGGCGCGCGCGGCGGAGTGCAGGGTGGTCAGCGACCCGGGGTCGGCGTAGTCGACGCGGAGCAGCAGCTTGCCCGCGTCGAAGCCGAGGCGCCCGAGATCCTCGGGCCGGTACCCGGTGAACCGGTCGTCCAGCTCGAAGGCGGCCCCCGCGAGCCCCCCGCGGTTCATCGACCCCATGACGACCTTGCCGTCCAAGGCGCCGAGGAGCAGCAGGTCCTCCAGGATGTCGGCGGTGGCGAGCACGCCGTCGACCCCGGGCCGCGACAGCGCGAGACAGAGCCGCGCGAGGAGGTCCCGGCGGTTGGCCATGGCGAGGGGGTTCCCACCGACGCCGAGAGAGCCACGCGCCGGATGATCGGCAGCGATGATCATCAACCGCCCGGCCTCCCCGAGCAGCCCCCGCCGCCCCCGCCGCGCGGCGGCTTCGGCGATGGCTTCGGGGTGGTGGGCGCGGGTATGGGTGAGGGCGGCGATATCGACAGACGCGGGCCCCTCCGGCGAACGGGAAGCCGAGGCCGAGTTCAGCCCCTCCGACGAACGGGGAGCCGCAGCCACATCCAACCCCTCTGGCGAACGGGATGTCGAGGCCACATCCAGCCCCTCCGACGAACAGGAAGCCGCGCCCACATCCAACCCCTCCGACGAACGGGAAGCCGCGGCCAAGTTCAGCCCCTCCGGCGTTTGAGGAGCGGGGTCCGGGGCGGAGCCCCGTGGGTGGTGCGCACGGCGGGGGCTCACAGAACACGCCCCGTGCGAGCGGGGTCCGGGGCGGAGCCCCGTGGGTGGTGCGCACGGCGGGGGCTCATAGAACAGCCCCCGCTTCCATCGCCGAGGCGACCTCGCCAGAAAAAGGCATGGCGGACGAACACTCCAACCGCGAAGCGACAATCGCCCCCGCCGCATTGGCGTACCGCATGACCCGCTCCAACTCCCACCCCGCGAGCAGCCCATGGCACAGCGCCCCGCCAAAGGCGTCCCCCGCGCCGAGCCCGTTGAGTACCTTCACCGGCAGCGGCGGCACCTGCGCGCACTCCCCCGCGCGGTTCATCGCGAGCACCCCTTCGGGACCCTGCTTGACGACGGCCAACTCGACCCCGGCGTCAAGCAACGCCCGCGCCGCGACGAGCGGTTCACGCGACCCCGTGGCGATCTCGACCTCGTCGAGGTTGCCGACGGCGACCGTGGCATGCGCGAGGGCGGCGGCATAGTGGAGCCGCGCCTCGGCCGGGTCCGGCCGGGCTGTGTCCGTCCAAAGAGCGGGCCGCCAGTCCAGATCGAAGACCGTGACCCCGGCCGACCGCGTGGCCAACGCCGCCAGCGTCGCCGAACGGCTCGGCTCCGCGCAGAGCCCCGTCCCCGTCATCCAGAAGACCCGCGCCGCCGCGATCGCGCCCAGGTCGAGTTCATGCTCGTACATCTCCAGGTCGGGCGCCTTGGGCAGCCGGTAGAAGTACAGCGGGAAGTCGTCCGGCGGAAAGACCTCGCAGAACGTCACCGGCGTCGGCAGCCCCGCGACCCCGCTCACCCAGCGGTCGTCGACGCCGAACTCCCGCAGCGCGCGGTGCAGATAGGTTCCGAAGGGGTCCTCGCCGGTGCGTGTGATGACGGCGGTGCGGCGCCCGAGGCGTGCCGCGGCGACGGCGACGTTGCTGGCCGAGCCGCCGAGGAACTTCCCGAACGTGGTGACCTCGTCGAGGGGCACGCCGCTCTGCAGCGGATAGAGATCGACCCCGATCCGCCCCATGGTGATGACGTCGTACGGATCTGTCGGATCTCTTGGACCGGCCGGACCGGCCGGACCGGCCGGTTCAGTCGGATCAGTCGGATCTGTCGGATCTGTCACCCTGCACTCCCTCTCGGCGGCGGCGGCGCTGCCCCAGGTCTAATCCCGCTCCAGGAACCCTGTCAACATTTTGTCCTTACATTCGGACCACTCCTTGACACTCTTCCGAGGCGGCCGGGAGGCTGGCCGACATGACGACGCTGTCTCGCATCCGGATCGGTTCGGCGCCCGACTCGTGGGGTGTGTGGTTTCCCGAGGACTCCCGACAGGTCCCCTGGCGCCGCTTCCTCGACGAGGTCGCCGGATCCGGGTACGAATGGATCGAGCTCGGCCCGTACGGCTATCTGCCCACCGACCCCGCCGAACTGGCCGATGAGACGGCCCGCCGCGGCCTGAAGGTCTCCGCGGGCACGGTCTTCACGGGCCTGCACCACGGGCCCGCCGTCTGGGAGAAGACGTGGACGCACGTCGCCGGCATCGCCGCGCTCACCCGGGCCATGGGCGCGGAACACCTCGTCGTCATCCCCTCCTTCTGGCGCGACGACAAGACCGGCGAGGTCCTGGAGGACCGCGTCCTGACGCCCGCGCAATGGCGTGAACTGACCGCCCAGACCGAGCGCCTGGCCCACGAGGTCCGCGAGCGCTACGGCCTCCAGGTCGTCGTCCATCCCCACGCGGACACGCACATCGACACCGAGGAGAACGTCACCCGCTTCCTCGACGCCACCGACCCCGACCTCGTCTCGCTCTGCCTGGACACCGGCCACTACGCCTACTGCGGCGGCGACAGCGTCAAGCTCATCGAGACGTACGGCGAGCGCGTCGGCTATCTGCACCTCAAGCAGGTCGACCCGGAGATCCTCGCCGCGGTGCGGGCGGACGAGGTGCCGTTCGGGCCCGCGGTGGCGCGCGGCGTGATGTGCGAGCCGCCCGCGGGGGTTCCCGCGCTGGAGCCCGTCCTCACCGCGGCGCAGCGGCTCGGCGTCGAGCTCTTCGCCATCGTGGAGCAGGACATGTACCCCTGCCCGCCGGACAAGCCCCTGCCGATCGCCCGGCGCACCCGCGCCTTTCTGCGCTCCTGCGGGGCCTAGGCCGTACCCCCGAAGCCCCGCCTGCCCATGCGTCGCTTTTGTTACAGACCGGCCCTTCCTGTCACACATGTCTCATCTCCGTGAGGCTTACGTCACAGGCCGTCGACAAGCACCCCGCACCGGTCACTGTGCGTCGTTCACCGGGCACAGGCTCAGTGATTGCCGCGCGCAGCGCCCGGCTCCCCCGTCGGCTCCTCCGGAGTCGCCCCGGGCGCGCGCAGGGAGGTGCACCCATGACCGACCGCAGGCTCTGGTCGTACAAGGAAATCGCCGCGCACATCCGCGTACAGCCGGACACGGTGCGCTCCTACCGCAAGCACGGTCTGCTGCCGGACCCCGACCACGTGGAGGGCGGCAAGCCCTACTGGTACGCCGACACGGTCCGCGCCTGGGTGGCGGCCCGCCCGGGCAACCGTGGACGCAGAGACTGAGGGCGGCTCGCCCCGGCCACCGGCCCGACCCCATCAAGAAGCACACCGCTGAGAAGCACACCGCTGAGAAGCGCCATTGAGAAGTACCCCCCAGGGGTATAGTGTGGTGAGTGTCAGGAGGTCCCGGGTGCCCTCGGGGCCCCTCCTGCACATTACGTCGCATACGTACACACGCCTCCCCGAGGAGAACGACATGAGCGCCCAGACCGAGCTCCCGCAGGCCGCGTCCGAGACGACCGGCTCCTGCTGCTCCCCCAGCGGTTCCTGCCACTCCGACGGCGCCGCCGAGGCGCCGCAGGGCGCCGTCACCACGGTGTACGAGGTGACGGGGATGACCTGTGGCCACTGCGAGGGCGCCGTCTCCGGCGAGATCTCGGAGATCGCGGGCGTCACCTCCGTCAAGGCCGTGTCCGCCACCGGCCAGGTGACCGTGGTCTCCGAGGCCCCGCTGGACGAGGCCGCGGTGCGCGCCGCGGTCGACGAGGCGGGCTACGAACTCGTCGGCGTCAAGGCCTGACGGGCGGCCTGACGGGTACCCCGGGCCCTGTGGTGCCGGCGCCGGCACCACAGGGCCCGCCGCCGTCCCACCAGCCACAGACGCG
>NZ_JBSFRK010000054.1:0-53631 GCF_053589195.1 Streptomyces sp. NPDC003379
GCCGGTAGCGCCGCCCTGGATGAAAGTGCAGGTGAGGGGCGGAAAGTGCGAGGCGGGGCGCACTCTCCGTAGCGGCCGGAACCCGGGGCGCACACAGGGTGCCATGCAACCCTTCTTTCGGATTTCACGTCTGACAAGTGACGGAAAGCCACGCCTGACCCTGAAAGCAGGGGGTAACCGACCGACGAGGACTGAGGGGCGCATGACTGACGAGAGCAGGGCCGCCGACGCGCCGAAGCGCGGCAGGCGCGGCCGCCGCCGCAAGCCGCGAAGCCGGGGCAAGAAGGCGCTCGCCGTCACGGCCTGGACCGCCGCTGGTGTGGTCGTTCTCGGCGGAACCGGCCTCGGCTTCGTGTTCTTCAAGCTCAACGGCAACCTCAAGGGCGTCGACATCAACAACGCGCTCGGCACGGACCGGCCCGCGGACATCGACAACGGCTCCCAGGACATCCTCGTCCTCGGCTCCGACTCGCGCTCCGGCGACAACGCCAAGTACGGCAAGGACGAGGGCGCCGCCCGCTCGGACACCGCGATGATCGTGCACGTCTACGAGGGCCACAAGAAGGCCAGCGTGGTGTCCATACCCCGCGACACCCTGATATCCCGGCCCGACTGCAAGACCGAGGACGGGAAGACCGAGCCCGGCGCGCAGCGGCAGATGTTCAACACGGCGTACGAGGTCGGGGGCCCCGCCTGCGCCGTCAAGACCGTCGAGAAGATGTCCGGGATCAGGATGGACCACTACGTCGAGGTGGACTTCACCGGCTTCAAGAAGCTCATCGACACCCTCGGCGGTGTCGACATCACCACCAAGAAGGCCATCCACGACAAGGACAGCCACCTCGACCTGGACGCGGGCACGCACACCCTCGACGGCGAGCAGGCGCTCGGCCTGGTCCGCACCCGCCACGGCGTCGGCGACGGCAGCGACCTGGGCCGCATCCAGCTCCAGCAGGCCTTCATCAAGGCCCTCCTCGACCAGGTCAAGGACGTCGGAGTCTTCGGCAACCCGAAGAAGCTGTTCGACCTGGCGAACGACGCGACCAGCGCCATCACCACCGACACCGACCTGAACGACGTCAAGAGCCTCACGAGCTTCGCGAACGGCCTCAAGGGCATCGGCGCGGACGACATGAAGATGGTCACGATGCCCATCCAGTACGACCCCGCCGACCCCAACCGCGTCCTGCCCCTCGAAGAGGCCGACCAGCAGGTCTGGGACGCGCTCAAGGCCGACAAGGCCATCCCCAGGTCCGCCACCGAGAAGTCGGCGGGCGACAAGGGCGCCGCCGGCTCCGTGGTGACCGGCGGCTAGGCCGCGTCCGCCCAGGAACACCGCCCCAGGAATAGATCCCGGCCTCCCCCGGTTTTGGGAGATACGGCCGGTCCTGGCAGACTGGTACGTCGGCCCCGGTTCACGTACGAGCAATCCGCGCGTACGACCCGGCGCCCTCCCGAAACTAGGAGACACCTTGAAGCGCGACATCCACCCCGAGTACGTCGAGACCCAGGTCAGCTGCACCTGTGGCGCGTCGTTCACCACCCGCAGCACGATCTCCAGCGGCACCGTCCGCGCCGAGGTCTGCTCCGAGTGCCACCCGTTCTACACGGGCAAGCAGAAGATCCTCGACACCGGTGGCCGTGTGGCCCGCTTCGAGGCCCGCTTCGGCAAGGCTGCCGGCGCCAACAAGTAGCGAGCCACTGCGCCGGTCATCGGCCGCCCTCGGGAGGGGGTGGCCGGGACCGGCGCTTTTGCCGTCCCGCAGCCAATTCGCGTAGAACCCTCGCGTTGGCGTAGAACCCACGCGCAGAAAACCAGGAGCCCCCGATGTTCGAGGCGGTCGAGGAACTGATCGGCGAACACGCCGATCTCGAGAAGAAGCTCGCCGACCCGTCGGTCCACGCCGACCAGGCCAACGCGCGCAAGCTCAACAAGCGCTACGCCGAGCTGACCCCGATCGTCACGACGTACCGCACCTGGAAGCAGACCGGGGACGACATCGAGACCGCCCGCGAGCTGGGCGCCGACGACCCGGAGTTCGCCGCCGAGGTCAAGGACCTGGAGCGCCGGCGCGAGGAGATCACCGAGAAGCTGCGGCTGCTGCTGGTGCCCCGGGACCCCAACGACGACAAGGACGTCATCCTTGAGGTCAAGGCGGGCGCGGGCGGCGACGAGTCCGCCCTCTTCGCCGGTGACCTGCTGCGCATGTACCTGCGGTACGCGGAGCGCGTCGGCTGGAAGACCGAGATCATCGACGCCACCGAGTCCGAGCTGGGCGGCTACAAGGACGTCCAGGTCGCCGTGAAGACCAAGGGCGGCCAGGGTGCCACCGAGCCCGGCAAGGGCGTCTGGGCGCGCCTGAAGTACGAGGGCGGCGTGCACCGCGTACAGCGCGTGCCCTCCACCGAGTCCCAGGGGCGCATCCACACCTCCGCCGCCGGTGTCCTGGTGACGCCCGAGGCCGAGGAGATCGACGTCGAGATCCACGCGAACGACCTGCGGATCGACGTCTACCGCTCCTCCGGGCCGGGCGGCCAGTCCGTCAACACCACCGACTCCGCGGTGCGCATCACCCACGTCCCCACCGGCGTCGTCGCCTCCTGCCAGAACGAGAAGAGCCAGCTCCAGAACAAGGAGCAGGCGATGCGTATCCTGCGCTCCAGGCTCCTCGCGGCGGCCCAGGAGGAAGCCGAGAGCAAGGCCGCGGACGCCCGCCGCAGCCAGGTCCGCACCGTGGACCGCTCCGAGAAGATCCGAACGTACAACTACCCGGAAAACCGGATCTCGGACCACCGCGTCGGCTTCAAGGCGTACAACTTGGACCAGGTGCTCGACGGCGAACTCGACGCGGTCATCCAGGCCTGCGTCGACGCGGACTCCGCGGCCAAGCTCGCGGCGGCCTGACGAGCCCGACGACGCCCCCATCCCTCGTACGACGCCCCTCGGAGGACCAGCGTGAACCTGCTGCTCGCGGAAGTGGCCCAGGCCACCCAGCGGCTGGCCGACGCCGGCGTGCCCTCGCCGCGCAACGACGCGGAGGAGCTCGCCGCCTTCGTGCACGGCGTGAAGCGGGGCGAGCTGCACTCCGTCAAGGACACCGACTTCGACGCCCGCTACTGGGAGACGATCGCGCGCCGTGAGGCCCGCGAGCCGCTCCAGCACATCACCGGGCGCGCCTACTTCCGCTACCTGGAGCTCCAGGTCGGCCCCGGCGTCTTCGTGCCGCGCCCGGAGACCGAGTCGGTCGTCGGCTGGGCCATAGACGCGGTCCGCGCGATGGACGTCGTCGAGCCGCTCATCGTCGATCTGTGCACCGGCTCCGGCGCCATCGCGCTCGCCCTGGCCCAGGAGGTCCCGCGCTCGCGCGTGCACGCCGTGGAGCTGTCCGAGGACGCCCTGAAGTGGACGCGGAAGAACGTCGAGGGGTCCAGGGTCAAGCTCTCCCAGGGCGACGCCCGCGACGCGCTCCCGGAGCTGGACGGCCAGGTCGACCTCGTGGTCTCCAACCCGCCGTACATCCCCCTCACCGAATGGGAGTACGTCGCTCCGGAAGCCCGCGACTACGACCCCGAGCTCGCCCTGTTCTCCGGCGAGGACGGCCTCGACCTGATCCGCGGCATCGAGCGCACCGCCCACCGCCTGCTGCGCCCCGGCGGCGTCGTCGTCATCGAGCACGCCGACACCCAGGGCGGCCAGGTCCCGTGGATCTTCACCGAGGCGCGCGGCTGGGCCGACGCGGCCGACCACCCCGACCTCAACAACAGGCCGCGCTTCGCGACCGCCCGCAAGGCGATGCCGTGACAACCAAGACTTCAAGGCAGCAGTACGTGTACGAGGAGGCCCGCTAATGGCACGGCGATACGACACCAACGACGCGACCGACCGCTCGACCGGTCTGCGCGAGGCCGCGTCCGCCGTCCGCCGCGGCGAGCTGGTGGTGCTGCCCACCGACACCGTCTACGGCATCGGTGCCGACGCCTTCAGCCCGGAGGCGTGCGCCGACCTGCTCGACGCCAAGGGCCGCGGCCGCAACATGCCCACACCCGTCCTCATCGGCTCCCCGAACACCCTGCACGGCCTGGTCACCGACTTCTCCGAGATGGCCTGGGAACTCGTCGACGCCTTCTGGCCCGGCGCCCTGACCCTGATCGCCAAGCAGCAGCCGTCCCTCCAGTGGGACCTCGGCGACACCCGCGGCACGGTCGCCATCCGTATGCCGCTGCACCCCGTCGCCATCGAACTGCTCACCGAGGTCGGCCCCATGGCCGTCTCCTCCGCCAACCTCACCGGGCACCCCGCCCCCGAGGACTGCGACGCCGCCCAGGACATGCTCGGCGACTCCGTCTCCGTGTACCTGGACGGCGGCCCGACCCCCGGGATCGTCCCGTCGTCCATCGTCGACGTCACGGGCAAGGTGCCGGTCCTGCTCCGCGCCGGCGCCCTCGACGCGGACGAGCTGCGCAAGGTGGTACCCGACCTCGAGGTGGCGAATTGACAGCCCCTGAGACGGGGCGTGGCATAGCGGGCTTCCCGGGCTCTGCGGGCACCTTCCGCATCCTCCACGTCAGCACCGGCAATGTGTGCCGCTCGCCGATCACCGAGCGGCTGACCCGGCACGCCCTGGCCGACCGCCTCGGCGACCCCTTTTTCGGCGGTCTGACCGTGGAGAGCGCGGGCACCTGGGGCCACGAGGGCGCCCCCATGGAGACCAACGCCGAGACGGTCCTCGCGGACTTCGGGGCGGACGCCACCGGCTTCATGGGGCGCGAGCTCCTCGACGACCACGTCATCCGCGCCGACCTGGTCCTGACCGCCACCCGCGACCACCGGGCGCAGGTCATCTCCATGGGCCACTCGGCGGGCCTGCGCACGTTCACGCTCAAGGAGTTCACGCGGCTCGTGCGGGCCATAGACCCGACGACCCTGCCGGAGCCGGACGGCAACGGCGTGGTGGAGCGCGCCCGTGCCCTGGTGCGGGCCGCCGCCGCCCTGCGCGGCTGGCTCCTCGCGCCGACCGTGGAGGCCGACGAGGTGTACGACCCGTACGGCGCGCCCCTGCCGTTCTTCCGTTCGGTGGGCGACGAGATCAACCAGGCGCTTGACCCCGTGGTGACGGCCCTGACCGGGGTGCCCGCGCACATGTAGCCGACCGGCGTGCCCGTACGCGGGCGGCGGCCTACATTGGATCTGAGGTCACCCCCGCCAGGCCCCGGAGCCCACGATGCCGCTCAGCACGGTCAGCACCGCACCCACCGCCCACGAGGCGTCGTACACGGATCTCGACGCGCTGCGCCGACAGGACCCCGAGCTGGCCGAGGTCCTCATCGCCGAGGCCGCCCGGCAGGCCGACGTGCTCCAGCTGGTCGCCGCCGAGAACTTCACCTCGCCCGCCGTCCTCACCGCCCTCGGCTCCCCGCTCGCCAACAAGTACGCGGAGGGCTACCCCGGCGCGCGCCACCACGGCGGCTGCGAGCTGGTCGACGTCGCCGAGCGCATCGCCGTCGACCGCGCCAAGGCCCTCTTCGGCGCCGGACACGCCAATGTGCAGCCGCACTCCGGGTCCTCCGCCGTCCTCGCCGCGTACGCCGCGCTGCTGCGGCCCGGCGACACGGTCCTCGCGATGGGACTGCCGTACGGTGGCCACCTCACGCACGGCTCGCCCGCGAACTTCTCCGGCCGCTGGTTCGACTTCGTCGGCTACGGCGTCGACGCCGAGAGCGGCCTCCTCGACTACGACCAGGTGCACGCCCTCGCCCGCGCCCACCGGCCCAAGGCGATCGTCTGCGGTTCGATCTCCTATCCGCGGCACATCGACTACGCGGCCTTCCGTGAGATCGCCGACGACGTGGGGGCGTATCTCATCGCCGACGCGGCGCACCCCATGGGCCTGGTGGCCGGGGGAGCGGCGCCGAACCCGGTGCCCCACGCCGACGTCGTCTGCGCCACCACCCACAAGGTCCTGCGCGGCCCCAGGGGCGGCCTCCTGCTCTGCGGGGCGGACCTCGCGGAACGGATCGACCGGGCCGTCTTCCCGTTCACGCAGGGCGGCGCCCAGATGCATACGATCGCCGCCAAGGCCGTCGCGTTCGGGGAGGCGCTGACCCCCGCCTTCACGGCCTACGCCCATCAGGTCGTCGCCAACGCCCGCACGCTGGCGGCCGCCCTCGCCGCCGGCGGGTTCGCGATCACCACCGGCGGCACCGACACGCACCTGATCCTGGCCGATCCCGCACCCCTGGGAGTGGAGGCGCACACCGCCCGCGGCAGGCTCGCGGCCGCCGGGATCGTCCTCGACGCCTGCGCCCTGCCCCATGGCGAGGCCCGCGGCCTGCGCCTCGGCACCGCCGCCGTCACGACCCAGGGCATGACCGGCCCGGACCTGGTGCGGATCGCCGCCCTGCTGGTCGAAGCGGTCCGCGAGGCATCGAACGTACGAGAAGAGGTACGCGAACTGGTGGGCAGATTTCCGCCGTATCCGGGCTAGGAGGGGGCAGGTGCGTCGGAGGCGTGCGCGCACTCGTGCAACCATCGTCGCTACCCGTAAGTCCCCAACCGTATGCGCGCAAAGCTAGGGTGTGGGGCTGAGATGGCCAGCGATACCTGTGGGGAAGCCCGTGCGTGAATACCTGCTGACGCTCTGCATCACGGCCGCGGTGACCTATCTGCTGACCGGGCCGGTGCGGAAGTTCGCGATCGTGGCCGGCGCGATGCCGGAGATCCGCGCTCGCGACGTGCACCGGGAGCCGACGCCCCGGCTCGGCGGGATCGCGATGTTCTTCGGACTCTGCGCGGGGCTGCTGGTCGCCGACCACCTGCCGAACCTGAACGCGGTCTTCGAGAACTCCAACGAGCCGCGCGCGCTGCTCTCCGGAGCGGCGCTGATCTGGCTGATCGGTGTCCTGGACGACAAGTTCGAGATCGACGCCCTGATCAAGCTCGGCGGCCAGATGATCGCCGCGGGCGTCATGGTGATGCAGGGCCTGACGATCCTGTGGATCCCCGTCCCCGGTGTCGGCACGGTGTCGCTGACCTCCGGGCAGGGCACGCTGCTGACGGTCGCGCTCGTCGTCATCACCATCAACGCCGTCAACTTCGTCGACGGCCTCGACGGCCTCGCCGCGGGCATGGTCTGCATCGCGTCCGCCGCGTCCTTCATGTACGCCTACCGCATCTGGTACGGCTACGGCATCGAGGCGGCGGCCCCCGCCACGCTCTTCGCCGCCATCCTCATGGGCATGTGCCTGGGCTTCCTGCCGCACAACATGCACCCCGCCCGCATCTTCATGGGCGACTCCGGCTCGATGCT
Source organism: Streptomyces sp. NPDC003379 (assembly GCF_053589195.1). Taxonomy (NCBI): domain Bacteria; kingdom Bacillati; phylum Actinomycetota; class Actinomycetes; order Kitasatosporales; family Streptomycetaceae; genus Streptomyces; species Streptomyces sp. NPDC003379. The sequence continues at coordinate 7,308 of NZ_JBSFRK010000054.1, forward strand.
CATCGGCCTGGTCCTCGCGGCGGGCGCCATCTCCGTCACCGGACAGGTCGACCCGGACGCGATGAAGCTGAACTTCGGCGGCACCCGCGACGCCACGCACGCGATGCTGCCCGTCTTCATCCCGCTCCTGATGCCGCTGACGATCATCGCCATCCCCTTCGCGGACCTGGTCCTCGCGATCGTGCGGCGCACCTGGAACGGCAAGTCGCCGTTCGCCGCGGACCGCGGGCACCTGCACCACAGGCTCCTGGAGATCGGCCACTCGCACAGCCGCTCGGTGCTGATCATGTACTTCTGGTCGGCGCTCATCGCCTTCGGCACCGTCGCGTACTCGGTGCACTCCACGAGCGTGTGGATCCTCTTCGTCATCGTCGCGCTCAGCGCGCTGGGACTCGTACTCCTGCTGCTGCCGCGCTTCACGCCGCGCACCCCGCGCTGGGCCGAGGCGTTCGTGCCCCCGCGGTACCGCCGCCGGACGCGGCGCGCCGACACGGAGACCGCCCTCGACCCCGTCGAGACGCCCGCGGGCCCGGCCGCACCCGTGCGGGAGCTGACCGGCGCCGGGAAGGCGCACGGCAGCACCGCGGTCTCCGAGAGGCCCCGGCACCGCGGACCGATCGTGTGATGGTCGGCACACTTTCAGGTAAAGACTGCATCAAATAGTTTGTGATACGGTTCACGAGAACCCGAGATATATTGGGGCGGCCCCGACGAGACCGGCCGCCCTGGTGAGGTGCGCCTCGTCGTGTCCGGGCTAGGGCCTTCGCTCGACGATCGCAATGCCACGTCCCCAAATTTCGCCGGAGGAGCTGCCGCCATGCAGTCCAACGACGCCCGCACACTTCTGCTCTGTGCCCTGCCCACCGCTGCCGCGGGTGCGGCGGGAGTCGCGGTCAGTGCCGCCGTGGCCGGTGGCAAGGGTGCGCTCGGTGCCACCTTCGGTGCGCTTCTCGTCCTGTTGTTCATGGGCGGTGGCCTCGTGGTGCTGCAACGGAGTGCGCGTTCCTTCCCGCATCTGTTCCAGATGATGGGCCTGCTGGTCTACACCGTGCAGATTCTGCTGTTGATGGTCGTCCTCACCGCGCTGCGCGGTACATCGGCTTTCAACTCCAAGTGCTTCGCGTTTACGCTGCTCGCCGCCACTTTGGTGTGGATCGGGGCGCAGTTGCGCGCCCATATGAAGGCCAAGGTCCTCTATGTGGAGCCGGATACCGCCCGGCCGCAATCGTGAGCTGTAGGGCCAGCGTAAGAAGGCCTCCGCTCATTTGCTATGGTCTCGCCACAACTGCGGCAGAGCTGGCGCGGGAGGCGGCCGTGCCTGTGAAGCCTTACGGCTCGGATCCCAGCCGCCGCCCCCAAATCCGCAAGTCCAGTCCAGTGCCGCTCCGCGGTCGTAGGCCGCGCCGACACATCGAGGTTGCCGTACCCATGCGCCACGTTGAAGGAGCTCGCGGTGAGTAACGCCCAGACGCTCGCCTTCGAGACCGATTGCCATATTTTTGAAGGGTGCGGTTTCCCGACCCCCGGCCTGCACTCCTTCCTCTTCGAGCCGATTTTCACCGTTGGCGGCTTTGAGTTCAACAAGCCAATGCTGCTGGCGCTGGTGAGTTCGGTCGTCGTCATCGGTTTCTTCTGGGCGGCTTTCAATAAGCCCAAGCTGATCCCTGGCAAGCTCCAGATGATCGGTGAGATCGGCTACGACTTCGTGCGCCGTGGAGTGGTCTACGAGACGCTCGGCAAGAAGGAGGGCGAGAAGTACGTCCCTCTGATGGTCTCGCTGTTCTTCTTCATCTGGATCATGAACATCTGGTCGATCGTTCCGCTCGCCCAGTTCCCGGTGACGTCGGTCATCGCCCTCCCGGCGGGTCTCGCGGCGATCGTCTACATCCTCTGGGTGAGCGTGACCTTCAAGAGGCACGGCTTCATCGGTGGCTGGAAGAACATCACCGGTTACGACCGCTCGCTCGGCCCGGTCTTCCCGATGGTCATGTTCTTCGAGTTCCTCTCGAACATGATCATCCGGCCCTTCACCCACGCGGTGCGGCTCTTCGCCAACATGTTCGCGGGCCACGTGCTGCTGGTGATCTTCACCATCGCGAGCTGGTACCTGCTGAACGGCATCGGCATCGCCTACGCGGGTGTCTCGTTCGTGATGGTCATCATCATGACGATCTTCGAGCTGTTCATCCAGGCGCTGCAGGCCTACGTCTTCATCCTGCTGGCCTCCAGCTACATCCAGGGCGCGCTCGCCAAGCACCACTGAGTACGCCCGGCCTCTCCCCCCGATACATCCGGTGGCCAACCCCCACCGGCCCGTAAAAAGAAGGAAGTTACGGCATGTCCGCTCTCGAGACCCTCGCCGCGGTCAACGTCCAGGGCAACTTCGGTGCGATCGGCTACGGCCTCGCCGCCATCGGCCCCGGCATCGGCGTCGGCATCATCTTCGGTAACGGTACGCAGGCCCTCGCCCGTCAGCCCGAGGCCGCCGGCCTCATCCGCCAGAACCAGATCCTCGGCTTCGTGCTCTGTGAGGCCCTGGCGCTCATCGGTCTGGTCATGGGCTTCGTTTACCCGGTTCCTTCCTGATCCGGTCTCGTTGACGAGAAACTTCAACGGAAGGCACTGATGTGATCTCCCTGGTACAGCTGGCGTCGGAGGAGCCTCAAAACCCTCTGATTCCGGAGATCCCCGAGCTCGTCATCGGCCTGATCGCGTTCGTCATCGTCTTCGGCTTCTTCGCCAAGAAGTTCCTCCCGAACATCAACAAGGTTCTGGAAGAGCGCCGCGAGGCGATCGAAGGCGGCATCGAAAAGGCCGACGCCGCTCAGACCGAGGCCCAGAGCGTTCTTGAGCAGTACAAGGCTCAGCTCGCCGAGGCCCGGCACGAGGCCGCGCGTCTGCGTCAGGAGGCGCAGGAGCAGGGCGCCACGCTCATCGCCGAGATGCGGGCCGAGGGCCAGCGTCAGCGCGAGGAGATCGTCGCCGCCGGCCACGCGCAGATCGAGGCCGACCGCAAGGCCGCCGCGCAGTCGCTCCGTCAGGACGTGGGCCAGCTGGCCACCGACCTGGCCGGCAAGCTCGTGGGCGAGTCCCTTGAGGACCACGCCCGGCAGAGCCGCACGATCGACCGTTTCCTCGACGGACTCGATGAGGCCGCCGCGAAGGCCGAGGCGGCTCGATGACAGCGCACGGAGCCAGCCGCGAGGCCCTGGCCGCCGCGCGCGAGCGTCTGGACGCGCTGACCGACAACACGTCGGTCGACGCGAAGCAGCTCGCGGACGAGCTGGCCGCGGTCACCGCGCTGTTCGCCCGCGAGGTCTCGCTGCGTCGGGTCCTGACCGACCCGGCGCAGTCCGGCGAGGCCAAGGCCGAGCTGGCCGGGCGCCTGCTGTCCGGCCAGGTGGGCGGCGAGACCGCCGACCTGGTGGCCGGCATGGTGCGTACGCGCTGGTCGCAGTCGCGCTACCTGGTGGACGCCCTCGAGGAGCTCGCCGACCTCGCCGACATGACCGGCGCGCAGAAGGCCGGCGTGCTGGACAACGTCGAGGACGAGCTCTTCCGGTTCGGCCGGATCGTCAGCTCCAGCACCGAGCTGCGGGCGGCGCTCACCGACCGCACCGCCACGGGCACGGCCAAGAGCGAGCTGCTGCGCAGCCTGCTCGGCGGTCGCGCCGAGGACGTGACGGAGCGACTCGTCGAGCGTCTTGTGACCGCGCCGCGCGGACGTAGCCTGGAAGAGGGACTCGAGTCCCTCTCCAAGCTGGCCGCGGACCGACGCAACCGCATGGTGGCCGTCGTCACTTCCGCTGTTCCGCTCTCGGACCAGCAGAAGGAGCGTCTCGGCGCCGCCCTGGTCAAGGTGTACGGACGCCCGATGCACCTCAACCTCGACGTGGACCCCGAGGTCCTCGGCGGGATCACCGTCCAGGTGGGCGACGAGGTCATCAACGGCAGCATCGCGGACCGCATCGAGGAAGCCGGCCGCCGCGTGGCCGGCCAGTAACTCAACAAGCACGAAATACGGCCCTAGTTGGGCCGTGCAGAGGATTCCTGGGGGCTGACCCCAGACCCCCCAAGAAAACTTCGGGCCCAACAAGGAGAGCAGGGAACCCAGATGGCGGAGCTCACGATCCGGCCGGAGGAGATCCGGGACGCGCTGGAGAACTTTGTCCAGGCGTACAAGCCGGACGCGGCCTCGCGCGAGGAGGTCGGCACGGTCACCGTCGCCGGCGACGGTATTGCCAAGGTCGAGGGTCTCCCCTCGGCGATGGCGAACGAGCTGCTGAAGTTCGAGGACGGAACCCTCGGTCTCGCGCTGAACCTGGAAGAGCGCGAGATCGGCGCCGTCGTCCTCGGCGAGTTCAGCGGTATCGAGGAGGGCCAGCCGGTGCAGCGCACCGGTGAGGTGCTCTCCGTCGCCGTGGGCGAGGGCTACCTCGGCCGCGTCGTCGACCCGCTCGGCACCCCGATCGACGGCCTCGGCGAGATCGAGACCAGCGGACGTCGCGCCCTCGAGCTGCAGGCCCCGGGCGTCATGGCCCGTAAGTCGGTGCACGAGCCGATGGAGACCGGCTACAAGGCCGTCGACGCGATGACCCCGATCGGCCGTGGTCAGCGTCAGCTGATCATCGGTGACCGCCAGACCGGCAAGACCGCCCTGGCCGTCGACACGATCATCAACCAGCGCGACAACTGGCGCACGGGCGACGTGAACAAGCAGGTGCGCTGCATCTACGTCGCCATCGGTCAGAAGGGCTCCACCATCGCCTCCGTGCGCGGTGCCCTCGAAGAGGCCGGCGCGCTGGAGTACACGACCATCGTCGCCGCCCCGGCGTCCGACCCGGCCGGCTTCAAGTACCTGGCGCCGTACACCGGCTCGGCCATCGGCCAGCACTGGATGTACGAGGGCAAGCACGTCCTCATCATCTTCGACGACCTCTCGAAGCAGGCCGACGCCTACCGCGCCGTGTCCCTGCTGCTCCGCCGCCCGCCGGGGCGCGAGGCCTACCCGGGTGACGTCTTCTACCTGCACTCGCGTCTGCTCGAGCGCTGCGCGAAGCTCTCCGACGAGCTCGGCAAGGGCTCGATGACGGGTCTGCCGATCGTCGAGACCAAGGCGAACGACGTGTCGGCGTTCATCCCGACCAACGTCATCTCCATCACCGACGGCCAGTGCTTCCTGGAGTCGGACCTCTTCAACGCCGGTCAGCGCCCCGCGCTGAACGTCGGTATCTCCGTCTCCCGAGTCGGTGGTTCCGCGCAGCACAAGGCGATGAAGCAGGTTTCCGGCCGCCTCCGCGTGGACCTCGCCCAGTTCCGTGAGCTGGAGGCGTTCGCCGCTTTCGGTTCCGACCTGGACGCCGCGTCGAAGGCGCAGCTCGAGCGCGGCCAGCGCATGGTCGAACTGCTCAAGCAGCCGCAGTACGAGCCGATGGCGACCGAGGACCAGGTCGTGTCCGTGTGGGCCGGTACCACCGGTCGCATGGACGAGGTGCCGGTCAACGACATCCGCCGCTTCGAGAAGGAGCTCCTGGAGTACCTGCACCGCAAGGAGCAGGGCCTCATGACCTCCATCAAGGAGGGCGGCAAGATGTCGGACGACACCCTGCAGGCCGTCGGCGACGCCATCGCGGAGTTCAAGAAGCAGTTCGAGACCTCGGACGGGAAGCTTCTCGGCGAGGACGCTCCGGCCGCGGCCAAGTGACGTAAGGAAGGGACCTGACTCATGGGAGCTCAGCTCCGGGTCTACAAGCGTCGCATCCGATCCGTCACCGCGACCAAGAAGATCACCAAGGCGATGGAGATGATCGCCGCCTCGCGCGTCGTCAAGGCGCAGCGCAAGGTGGCGGCCTCCACGCCGTACGCGACCGAGCTCACCCGCGCGGTCACGGCGGTCGGCACTGGCTCCAACACCAAGCACCCGCTGACGACCGAGGCGGAGACGGCGACCCGTACCGCGGTTCTGCTCCTCACGAGCGACCGCGGTCTGGCCGGCGCCTTCAACTCGAACGCCATCAAGGCCGCGGAGCAGCTGACCGCGCGCCTGGAGGCCGAGGGCAAGGAGGTCGACACGTACGTCGTCGGCCGCCGTGGTCTGGCCCACTACAACTTCCGCGAGCGCAAGGTCGTGGAGTCGTGGTCGGGCTTCACCGACGAGCCCACGTACGCGGATGCCAAGAAGGTCGCGGCGCCGCTGATCGAGGCGATCGAGAAGGAGACGGCGGAGGGCGGCGTGGACGAGCTCCACATCGTCTACACCGAGTTCGTCTCGATGATGACGCAGACGGCCATCGACGGCCGCCTGCTGCCGCTCAGCCTCGACGAGGTCGCGGAGGAGAAGCCCGACAAGGGCGAGATCCGTCCGCTGTACGACTTCGAGCCGTCGGCGGAGGACGTCCTCGACGCCCTGCTGCCGCGGTACGTCGAGAGCCGTATCTACAACGCGATGCTCCAGTCGGCTGCCTCCAAGCACGCCGCCACGCGCCGCGCGATGAAGTCGGCGACCGACAACGCCGGGGATCTGATCAACAGCCTCTCCCGGCTTGCCAACGCGGCCCGCCAGGCCGAAATCACCCAGGAAATCAGCGAGATCGTCGGCGGCACAGCAGCGCTGGCCGACGCGACCGCGGGGAGTGACAAGTAATGACGACCACTGTTGAGACGGCCGTTGCCACGGGCCGCGTCGCCCGGGTCATCGGCCCGGTCGTCGACGTGGAGTTCCCCGTCGACGCGATGCCGGAGATCTACAACGCTCTGCACGTCGAGGTCGACGACCCCGAGACCGCAGGCGCCCGCAAGACGCTGACCCTCGAGGTCGCCCAGCACCTGGGCGACGGCGTGGTCCGCTCCATCTCGATGCAGCCCACCGACGGCCTGGTCCGCCAGGCGCCCGTCACCGACACCGGCAAGGGCATCTCGGTGCCGGTCGGCGACGTGACCAAGGGCCGTGTGTTCAACACGCTCGGCGAGGTCCTGAACGACGACCCGTCGACCATCGCGGACGCCGAGCGCTGGACGATCCACCGCAAGGCCCCGGCCTTCGACCAGCTCGAGTCCAAGACCGAGATGTTCGAGACCGGCCTGAAGGTCGTCGACCTTCTCACCCCGTACGTCAAGGGTGGAAAGATCGGTCTGTTCGGTGGTGCCGGTGTCGGCAAGACCGTGCTGATCCAGGAAATGATCGTCCGTGTGGCCAAGCTGCACGACGGTGTCTCCGTCTTCGCCGGTGTCGGCGAGCGCACCCGTGAGGGCAACGACCTCATGGTCGAGATGGAGGAGGCCGGCGTTCTCGACAAGACCGCGCTGGTCTTCGGCCAGATGGACGAGCCGCCGGGCACGCGTCTGCGTGTCGCCCTGGCCGGTCTGACCATGGCGGAGTACTTCCGCGATGTGCAGAAGCAGGACGTGCTGTTCTTCATCGACAACATCTTCCGCTTCACGCAGGCCGGTTCCGAGGTCTCGACCCTGCTCGGCCGCATGCCCTCCGCGGTGGGCTACCAGCCGAACCTGGCCGACGAGATGGGTCTCCTCCAGGAGCGCATCACCTCGACCCGCGGTCACTCGATCACCTCGATGCAGGCGATCTACGTCCCCGCGGACGACCTGACCGACCCGGCCCCGGCCACCACGTTCGCCCACCTCGACGCGACGACGGTTCTCTCCCGTCCGATCTCCGAGAAGGGCATCTACCCGGCCGTGGACCCGCTGGACTCCACGTCCCGCATCCTGGACCCGCGCTACATCGCGCAGGACCACTACGAGTGCGCCATGCGTGTGAAGGGGATCCTGCAGAAGTACAAGGACCTCCAGGACATCATCGCGATCCTCGGCATCGACGAGCTCAGCGAGGAGGACAAGCTCGTCGTCGCCCGTGCCCGTCGCGTGGAGCGCTTCCTGTCGCAGAACACCCACGCCGCCAAGCAGTTCACCGGCGTGGACGGCTCCGACGTCTCCCTCGAGGAGTCGATCGCGGCCTTCAACTCGATCTGCGACGGCGAGTACGACCACTTCCCCGAGCAGGCCTTCTTCATGTGTGGTGGTCTTGAGGACCTCAAGAAGAACGCCAAGGAGCTCGGCGTCTCCTGAGCCCCGTAGCTCATCTGCGGAGAGGGGCGGGGCCACCCCGCGTGGGGCCCGTGTCCCGCCCTTCTCCGTACGCCCACTAGAATTTGACCCAACACCCGGCGAAGCCGCCGGGTGGTGACCCGAGGAGCCACCCTTGGCTGCTGAGCTGCATGTCGAGCTGGTCGCCGCGGACCGCAGCGTCTGGTCCGGCGAGGCCACCCTGGTCGTCGCGCGCACCACGTCCGGCGACATCGGCGTCATGCCCGGTCACCAGCCGCTGCTCGGTGTGCTGGAGTCGGGCCCGGTGACCATTCGTACGAGCGACGGCGGCACGGTCGTCGCCGCTGTCCACGGAGGATTCATCTCCTTCGGGGACGACAAGCTGTCGCTGCTGGCCGAGATCGCGGAGCTGTCCGACGAGATCGACGTCCAGCGTGCGGAGCGGGCGCTGGAGCGCGCTCAGTCGGAGGCCGACGCCTCCGCCGAGCGGCGCGCCGACGTCCGACTGCGTGCGGTGGCGGCGCGCTGACCCCAGCGCGCGGCGTAACGTGACTCAGCCGCGGCCAGGTCCGGGAACAATCCGGACCGGGTCGCGGCTGAGGCAATGCGGGTGCAATGTGTTGGTCCGTTGTCGGTCGGTCGACCGACAGTAGAGGCGAGGAGGTCGGTGCCGATGATCCTCACTCTGCTCGTGTGCGGACTTGCTTTGATCGCGCTGGTTCTGGTGGGGCTCTTCGTCTTCGGACTGCGGCGCCGGCTGATCCAGCGCTCCGGCGGGACGTTCGACTGCTCCCTGCGCTGGGACGCGCCCGAGAAGGGCGACACCTCCGGCAAGGGCTGGGGGTACGGGGTCGCCCGCTACAACGGCGACCGGGTCGAGTGGTACCGCGTCTTCTCCTACGCCCCCCGGCCGCGCCGCGTCCTTGAGCGCTCGGCCATCGAGGTCGTCGACCGCCGCGCACCGGACGGCGAGGAGGAGCTGGCCCTGCTCTCCGACGCCACCGTCCTCGGCTGCCTGCACCGCGGGGTCCGCCTGGAGCTGGCGATGAGCGAGGACGCGCTGACGGGTTTCCTGGCGTGGCTGGAGGCGGCGCCTCCGGGGCAACGTGTGAATGTGGCGTAGGAGAGCGCCCCGTAAGGGGCGCGGGGAGCTGCGCGACCAGCCACAACCGGCCCGCAGATGAGGACATCGAGAAGCCGGGGAGATGGGGGGCGATCCCATCTCCCCGGCTTCGTCTATGCGGGACGGCCGGACTTACTTCAGGCCGTCGTTGATCGCGCTCACCAACTCACCGTTGGCCGTGTCCCCACTGAACTCCCAGAAGAACGCACCGCCGAGGCCCTGCTGCTTGGCCCAGGCCATCTTGGAGCGCACAGTCTCCGGGGTGTCGTACGACCACCAGTTCGTACCGCAGTGGGCATACGCGGTCCCGGCGACCGTCCCGTTCGAGGGGCAGGAGTTCTTGAGCACCTTGTAGTCCTCGATGCCCGCTTCGTACGTGCCGGGCGCCGCGCCGGTGGCCGTGCCGCCCGGCTCCTTCTGGGTGACGCCGGTCCAGCCGCGGCCGTAGAAGCCGATGCCGAGCAGGAGCTTGGCGGAGGGCACGCCCTGGGCCTTGAGCTTGGATATCGCCGCTGCGGAGTTGAAGCCTTCCTGCGGGATGCCGGCGTAGGAGGTGAGCGGGGAGTGCGGGGCCGTCGGGCCCTTGGCCGCCCACGCGCCGAAGAAGTCGTACGTCATCACGTTGTACCAGTCGGAGTACTGCGCCGCGCCGCCGTAGTCGGCGGCGTCGATCTTGCCACCGTTGGAGCCGTCGGCGGTGATGGCCGCGGTGACGAGGTTCTTGGCACCGAACTCGTTGCGGAACGCCTGCATCATGTTCTTGAAGACGGCCGGTCCTGAGGTGTCACAGGAGAGACCGCAGGCGTTGGGGTACTCCCAGTCCAGGTCGACGCCGTCGAAAACGTCGGCCCAGCGCGGGTCCTCGACCAGGTCGTGGCAGGACTTGGCGAAGGCCGCCGGGTTCTTCATGGCGTCGGTGAAGCCGCCGGACCAGGTCCAGCCGCCGAAGGACCAGAGGATCTTGATGTTCGGGTACTTGGCCTTGAGCTTGCGCAGCTGGTTGAAGTTGCCGCGCAGCGGCTGGTCCCAGGTGTCGGCGACGCCGTCGACGCTCTGGTCGGCGGTGTAGGCCTTGTCGATCGCCGCGTAGGAGTCGCCCATGGTGCACTTGCCGTTCTGGACGTTCCCGAAGCTGTAGTTGATGTGCGTGATCTTGCCGCCGGAGCCGGAGGTCGCGATGTTCTTCGCGTGGTAGTTGCGTCCGTAGACGCCCCACTCGGCGAAGTAGCCCATCTTGATCTTGTCACCGGGGCCGGGGCCCGGGTCGCCGCCGCCCGTGGTGCGGACCTTGACGGCGCCGCTCGCGGGGCCCGTCTGGTCGGCGGTGTCGCGGGCCTGGACGGTGTACGAGTAGTCGGTGCCCGCGGTCAGACCGTTGTCGGTGTACGAGGTGCCGGTCACCGTGCCGACCTTGGCGCCGTCGCGCAGGACGTCGTAGTTCTTGACGCCCTTGTCGTCGGTGGCGGCCTTCCAGTCGAGCTTCGCCGAGGTGTTGGTGATGCCGGAGGCGGTCGGGGTGCCGGGGGCGCTCGGCGGGTTGTCGCCGGGGACGCTGCCGCCGTCGCAACTGCCGCCGTTCAGCGTGCACTTGGCCGGGGCGCCGGGGCCCGTGCCGTTGAAGCCGAAGGAGACCGAGGCGCCGGGGGCCAGCGTCCCGTTCCAGCCGAGGTTCTTACCGGTCCAGCGGGTGCCGGAGTTGGTGACGGTGGCGTCCCAGGCGGAGGTCACCTTGGTGTCGGCGGGGAAGTCCCACTGGACGTTCCACGAGCTGAGCGTGGTGGTGCCGGTGTTCTTGATGGTCCACTTGCCCTCGAAGCCGTTGCCCCAGTCCTGGGTCTTGGCGTAGGTGGCGGTGGCCTCGGGAGCGGCGTCGGGGGCCGCCTCGGCGGGAGTGCCGAGGGCGACCAGGGTGGCGAGCGGCAGCATCAGCGTGGTCAGTCCGGCCACGGCTCTGTGTCTGATTCTGACTCTCGGGCGTGTGGTGCTCTGTGTGAAGCGCACGAGGTGCTCCTCGGGTGAGATCCGGGGGTTGCGGGTGGGACCCTGCGCCGCCCGTGAGCACGTGGACACGTGGGGGAGTGCTCACCGCAGTGCGGTGAGAATAGAAAGGTCTGGACCAGCGGTCAAGAGGTCTGAACCAATGGCCGGATTGTGCCGGTCCGGAGTGATCAGGCAGCGATCAGACGGATATCAGGCGCCCAACTCCTGGGCCAGAACCGCCGCCTGGACCCGGCTGCGCAGCTCCAGTTTCCCGAGCAGCCGGCTCACATGCGTCTTCACCGTGGCCTCCGCCATGGAGAGGCGGCTCGCGATCTCCGCGTTCGACAGGCCCTCGCCGATGCACGAGAGCACCTCGCGCTCGCGGCGCGTGAGGCTGTCCAGGACGGCCGGGTCCGGTGCGTTCTCCCTGCGTACGGCCTTCGGCGGGGCGGCGAACTCGGCGATCAGGCGGCGGGTGACGGCCGGGGCGATCAGGCCCTCGCCGCGCGCGACCGTACGGACGCCTTCGAGGAGGTCCTTCGCCTCGGTGTTCTTCAGGAGGAATCCGGAGGCGCCCGCGCGCAGCGCCCCGAAGACGTACGCGTCGAGATCGAAGGTGGTGAGAACCAGGACGTCCGCAAGTCCCTCGGCGACGACCTGGCGCGTTGCCGACACTCCGTCCAGGCGCGGCATCTGGATGTCCATCAGGACCAGATCGGGGCGCAGCTCGCGGGCGAGCGCCACGGCCTGCTCGCCGTCCGCCGCCTCGCCGACCACCTCGATGTCGGACGCGCTGCGCAGGATCAGGACGAGTCCCGCGCGTACGGCTGACTGGTCTTCGGCGACTAGCACCCGGATCATTCCTTGGCTCCTTCGTCCGCGGGGTCGACGGGCAGGGTCACGGAGACGGTCCAGACCTTGCCGTCGGGGCTGCTCTCGGGGCCCGAGCGGAAGGTGCCGCCGAGCAGTTCGGTGCGCTCGCGCATGCCGACGAGGCCGGCTCCCGAGCCGGGGGCGCGAGGCCCGGACGGATCGTCGTACGGGCTGGCGACGTGGACCGTCAGCGCGCGCGGCTCCTGGGTGAGGGTCACGGAGACGCGGCCGGGGGACGCGTGCTTGAGGGCGTTGGTCAGGGACTCCTGGACGATGCGGTACGCGGCGAGCTCGACCGGCGCGGGCAGCTTCGGGCCCCGCGGGGCGCGGGCGTCGTCGAGTGTGACGTCGAGGCCGTTCGTGCGGGCGCCGTCGATCAGGGCGGTGAGGCCGTCGAGGGTGGGGGCGGCGGCCGGTTCCAGGTCGCCGCTGTCGTCGCGCAGGATGCCGATGAGGCGGCGCATCTCGGCGAGCCCCTCGACGCTGTTCTCACGGATGACGGCGAGCGCGTCCTTGCTGGTCTGGGGGTCGTCCAGGGAGAGCGCGGCCGTGGAGTGGATGGCGATCGCCGAGAGGTGGTTGGCGACCATGTCGTGGAGTTCGCGGGCCATCCTGGCGCGCTCGGCCGTGACGGCCTGGACGCGGTCCATCTCGGCGAGCAGCGCGGTCTGCTCGGCCCGCAGCCTGGCCGCGGCGGCGGCCTCGCGGTGGTTGCGCACCAGGACGCCGGTGGCGGCGGGCCCGAACGACACGATGCCGGTCAGGACACCGACGAGCACGGCGTCGGGCTCGCGCCACCACGCGAGGAAGCCGAGCGTCACCGCGACCGTGATGGCGCCCGTGGACAGCGGGATGCGGCGGGCGGCGGCCGGGGTGCCGTAGACGACGGCCGCGTACATGATGTCCGTGAACATCATCACCGAGGCGAGGTTGCCCATCGTGAACTGGTCGAACACCAGCGCGCACATCGCGAGGACGAGGGCGGTCCGGGGCATGCTGCTGCGCAGCAGTTCGAGCACCGCGAGGGCGAAGAGCGGGATCAGCGACCAGTCGGCGCCGAGCAGCCGGTCCGTCTGCATGTGCAGCCCGAGCGACCACAGCGCGAGCCCGCTGAGCAGGCTGATCACCGCGATCTGCACGTCGACGCGCTGCGGGCGGGGGAGGGACGGGGCCATGCCCTCCATCCAACACGGCGAGGTGTCGCCACGCCTGATCCTGGGGGAGGAACCGCCCGCTACATCGAAGGATGCAGTCCCGCTTCGTCACTGACGACGATGATCCGCGCCCGGCCCGACGGCAGCCTGGAGAGGTGACCGAGAGGAGCAAGCCGTGATCGTCACGCTGATCATCATCTGCGAGGTCGGCTTCTGGGTGCTGCTGGCCGCGGGCCTCGCAGCCCGCTACCTGCTGCGCAAGCCACGCCTCGGCATGGCGATCCTGCTGTGCGAGCCGCTGCTGGAGGTCCTGCTGCTCGTCGTGACCGCCGTCGACCTGAAGAACGGCGCCGACCCGAGCGCGAAGCACGGCCTCGCCGCGGTGTACATCGGCTACACCGTGGGCCACGGCCACCGCACGGTGAAGTGGCTCGACGGCCACGCGGCGCACCGCTTCAACGGCACGCCGGTGCCGCGCCCGCCGCGCTACGGCAGGCCCCGCGCCCTCCACGAGGCCAAGATCTGGGTCGGCACCGCCGTCGCGGCGGCCGTCGCGACGGGGCTGCTGCTGCTCGCCATGTGGTACGTCGACGACCCGGGCCGCACCTCGTCGCTGGAGTCGTGGATGCACATCGCCTGGCGGGCGGCGGGCATCCACGGCCTGATCGCGCTCAGCTACACGCTCTTCCCGAAGCGGGTCCCGGCCCCCGCCCCGCGGTCCGACGGCTAACGCTCGCCGCCCGGCACCCACAGCACGTCCCCGACCTCCTTGTTGGCCGTACGGGCCAGGATGAACAGGAGGTCGGAGAGGCGGTTGAGGTAGGTGGCCGTCAGCGGGTTCATCGTGTCGCCGTGCGCCTCGAACGCCGCCCACGTGGACCGCTCGGCCCGCCGCACCACCGTGCAGGCCTGGTGGAGCAGAGCCGCGCCGGGCGTGCCGCCCGGCAGGATGAAGCTGCGCAGCTTCTCCAGCTCTTCGAGGAAGCGGTCGCAGTCCGCCTCCAGCTTGTCGATGTACGACTGCTCGACGCGCAGGGGCGGGTACTTCGGATCCTCGACGACCGGCGTGGAGAGGTCGGCGCCCACGTCGAAGAGGTCGTTCTGGACCCGGACGAGGACCTTCACGACCCCTTCGTCGAGGGCACCGAGGGCGATGGCCGCGCCGATGGCCGCGTTGGCCTCGTTGGTGTCGGCGTACGCGGCGATCCGCGGGTCGGTCTTCGCCGTGCGGCTCATGTCCCCGAGGGCCGTCGTCCCCTGGTCGCCGGTCCTGGTGTAGATGCGCGTCAGATTGACCATGCGGCCAGCGTAGTTACGCCCCGGCCTTCTTGAAGACTCGTGTGCCCACCGTCACGGACAACAGCACGAAGGCGAGCGCCATCAGGACGCCGTACAGCATGGTCGCCGTCGCGTAGTCGCCCACGTATCCGGCCCGCACCGCGTCGACCAGATAGCGGAACGGCATGAAGCGCGAGAGCACGTCCAGCCAGGTCGGCGCGAGCGCCATCGGCAGCATCAGGCCGGAGAGCAGCATCGAGGGCATGCTGATGGCGTTCACCGCGGGCCCGAACTCGTGCGCCTTGGCGACCTTCATGGCCAGCGCGTACGAGAGCGATGCCAGCCCGGCGGTCAGCAGCGCCACGAACGCGAACCCGATGAGGATGCCGCCCAGCGGCGCCCTGAGCCCCATCGCCAGCGCGGCGAGGACCAGCAGCACCGCCTGGAAGACGAAGAGCGCGGCGTCGCGCAGGACCCGGCCGAGCAGCAGGGCGAGGCGGCTGACGGGCGTCACCCGCATCCGCTCCACCACGCCGAACTGCTTCTCGATGATGAGCGCGAAGCCGCTGAAGGTGGCCCCGAACAGCCCGAGTTGGAGCAGCAGCCCCGGCACGAGCACCTGCCAGGAGTCGCCCCGGGAGCCGAGCGGCAGGTCGGTGAGGAGCGGCCCGAAGAAGAGCAGGTAGAGCAGGGGCGTCAGGACGCCGAAGAGGATCTGGAACTTGGAGCGCAGGGTCTGCCGGGCGTACCGCCCGAAGATCAGCGCGGTGTCGGAGAGCAGTGCGGGCATCGAAGAGGTCCTGGGGTGTCAGACGGCGACGGGGGCCGTGTCCTTGGGCGCGATGTCGCGTCCCGTGATGGCGAGGAAAGTGTCCTGGAGGGTGGCGTCGATGGAGCCGCCGTACTGGAGCTTGAGCGCGCCCGGCGTGCCCTCGGCGACCACGACGCCCTTGTCGACGACGACCAGGCGGTCGGAGAGCGCGTCGGCCTCGTCGAGGTAGTGCGTGGTGAGGAAGACGGTCGTGCCGTGCTCGTCGCGCAGCCGCCGCACCAGCGCCCACAGGTCGGCGCGGCTGCCCGGGTCGAGCCCGGTGGTCGGCTCGTCGAGGAAGAGCACCTCGGGACTGTGCGTGAGCCCGAGGGCGATGTCGAGGCGCCGCCGCTGGCCGCCGGAGAGCGCGGCGCAGGGACGCTCCATGAGGTCGGTCAGGCCCAGGTCACGCGCCAACTCCTCGGCCCGCGTCTCGGCCTGTGCCTTCGTCAGGCGGTAGAGGCGGCCCTGGGTGGTCAGCTCCTCGCGTACGGAGATGCTCAGGTCGACGCCGCCGGACTGGGCGACGTAACCGATCTTGCGCCGTACGCCGGCGGGGTCCTCGGCCAGGTCGCAGCCCGCGACGGTGGCGGCGCCGCCGGTGGGCGGCAGCAGCGTGGTCAGCATGCGCAGCGTGGTGGTCTTGCCCGCGCCGTTCGGCCCGAGGAAGCCGAGGATCTCGCCCGGCCGGACGGTCAGGTCGATGCCGCGCACGGCCTCCACGGGCCCGCTCCTGGTCTGGAAGGTCCGGGCGAGCCCGGCGGTGCTGATGATTGCCATGGCGACCACAAAAACAGAGTCCATGCAATTTTGCAATCACACCAAATTTCAATGGACCCTAGGATGGGGGCATGGCTGAGGGGCTCAGGGAGCGCAAGAAGCGACAGACGAAGCAGCGGATCTCCGACATCGCGACGGGGCTCTTCCTGGAGCACGGCTTCGTCACGGTGACCATCGCGGAGATCGCGGACGCCGCCGACGTGTCCGTGAACACGGTCTACAACTACTTCCCGGCCAAGGAGGACCTCTTCCTCGACCGGGGCGAGGACGTCGTGGACCGGCTCTCCCGCTACGTACGCGGCCGCCGCGAGGGGGAGTCCGCCGCCGCCGCCGTCCTGCGCGAGCTGCGCGCCGACGTGGAGGGCGTTTCGCCGGGCATCGGGCTCTTCCCTGGCTGGGCCGACTTCATGAAGGTCATCACCGAGGCGCACGCCCTGCGCTCCCGGCTCTGGGCGCTCCAGCAGGAGGCCCTGGACCGACTCGCGAAGACCCTCGCCGAGGAGACCGGCGCCGCCGAGGGCGACCCGCTGCCCGGGCTGATCGCGGGTCAGCTCTCCTGGGTCCACGGCACGCTCATGGCGTGGATCGGCGATGAGATGTCCAAGTGCCGCGACCCCGCCGAGGTCTCCCGCGAAGCCCTCGTGCTGCTCGACGAGGTGGAGGAGCTGCTCAGCGAGAATGTCCTCAACTACGCGGTGCGGGACGCCCGGTGACGCGTACCGGTGTGATGTCCGTCATTTGAGACGTGACGCGCATCTCTTCGCCGCCACAGGCGGGCTCACGACCGCTAATGTCCGCCGCAGAGGCATACGTGAACAGCGTGTAAGCCAAGCGTGATAAGCGGTAGGGGAGTCGGAACAGTGGCACGCAAGCTCGCCGTCATCGGAGCCGGACTCATGGGGTCCGGTATCGCTCAGGTCTCCGCCCAGGCGGGCTGGGACGTCGTCCTGCGCGACGTCACCGACGAGGCCCTGACCCGGGGCACCGACGGGATCAAGGCCTCGTACGACAAGTTCGTGAGCAAGGGCAAGCTCGCGGCCGGCGACGCCGAGGCCGCGCTCGGACGCATCACGACCACCACCGACCTGGACGCCGTCGCCGACGCGGACATCGTCGTCGAGGCCGTCTTCGAGAAGCTGGAGGTCAAGCACGAGATCTTCCGCACGCTCGACAAGCTCGTGCGCGACGACGCGGTGCTCGCCTCCAACACCTCCGCCATCCCGATCACCAAGATCGCGGCCGTGACGGAGCGCCCGGAGCGCGTCGTGGGCGCCCACTTCTTCTCGCCGGTGCCGATGATGCAGCTGTGCGAGCTGGTGCGCGGCTACAAGACCAGCGACGAAACGCTCGCCCGCGCCAGGGAGTTCGCCGAGTCCGTCGGCAAGACCTGCGTGGTCGTCAACCGCGATGTCGCCGGCTTCGTGACGACCCGGCTGATCTCGGCGCTCGTCGTCGAGGCCGCCAAGCTCTACGAGTCGGGCGTCGCCACCGCCGAGGACATCGACACCGCCTGCAAGCTCGGCTTCGGCCACGCCATGGGCCCGCTCGCGACCGCCGACCTCACCGGCGTCGACATCCTGCTGCACGCGACCAGCAACATCTACACGGAGTCCCAGGACGAGAAGTTCGCGCCGCCGGAGCTGATGCGCCGGATGGTTGACGCCGGTGACATCGGCCGCAAGAGCGGGCAGGGCTTCTACAAGCACTGAACGGCACTGACGTACGCCGTCTGACGCCTCGTCTGACGATTGGTCGCCTCCAGGGTCACCCCTCGGAGTGAATTCGGTATCGGTTCGCTTACAGACGGCAACTTCCTGTCCCATGCGGCAGTCAGTTGCAGTGACATACGCAGACGGCTTACGGATCAGACGTCACAGCAGACTCAGCACTCTTGGGGAGCGCATATGCACATCAGGGGCGACCAGGCCCAGCTGGTCGTCGGGGGGCGCCTCGACGTACGTAGCGCGGCGGACGCCCGTACGGTCCTGCACTCGGCCGTCGACGACGGAGCCGGCGACCTGGTGCTCGACCTGTCCGAACTCGACTCGTGGGACGCCACGGGACTCGGCGTCATCATGGGCGCGCACCGCCGCGCCGGACGGTGCGGACGCAGGCTCGTCCTGCGCCATGTGCCGCCCCAGATGCAGCGCCTGCTCGTCGCGACGAGACTGCACCGCATCCTCGCCATCGAAGGCGGCATCGGCGTCGAATCGCTCCCCAGAGCCTGAACCCGCACCCCACTCACAATCCTCACGAGACTGTGACGTCTCGGGCGGGGCGGTACCCCGCCCTCTCGTAGATACTGAGCGAAGGTCTAGGGTTCGGTCGCCCACCGATGGACGGACCCGCGCGGGGGCACCGGACCAGAAGCGACAGCGCAGTGTGCACGAAGGCCGGAGGGGGCTCTGCACACGACGCATCTGGGGGGCTGAGACCATGGACCCGATGAACCGGGGACCTGAAGACCACGGCCACGACCACAGTGGCGACGATCACGACGGCTCGGCGCGACCGCAGCGACCGCGCGATCCTCTGACGCCCGACTTCGGGCAGCCCGCACCGGCGCTCGCCCGCACCGTCCAGCTCGTCTCGGGCGACTTCCTGCTCACCGTCAACCCCATCGACGGCAGCGAGATAGAGCCCTGCCCTCCCGGAGAGCGGCCGGACACGCCCACCAAACGCAGCGCCGCCGAGCGCGCGGAGCTGCGCCGCGCCGCGCTGCCGCCCGTGCCGCCGGGTCCCGCACAGCCCAGGCTGCCGCTCCTGGAGCGCCAGGAGGAGCGTGAGCGCCTCGTACGGCTCCTCGCGCGCGGCCGCTCGGTGCGGCTCACCGGACCCGCGGGATCGGGCCGCACGGCGCTACTCAACGCCGTCGCCGACGACTGCGCGGACCTCGCCCCCGACGGCGTCGTCCGGCTCTCCGGCTACCGCAAGACGCCCGTGGAACTGCTCCACGACCTCTTCGCCATCGTCTACGACGCGCCGCTGCACCGCCCCGAGCGCGCCCTGCTGCTCGAACTCGTCCACGACATCGGCGCCGTCGTCGTCCTCGACGACCTGGAGTTCGGCGGCGCGGGCCTCGACGAGCTGCTCGACGCGACACCCGAGTGCGCCTTCCTCCTCTCCACGACACCCGACGTCGCCGCCCCGTCCGCCGACTCCCACCTCGAAGAGGTCTTCCTCGGCGGCCTCGGCCGCGGCGGCGGCCTTGAGCTCCTGGAGCGCGCCGTCGGCCGCGTCCTCGACGACGAGGAGGCCAACTGGGCGGGCGACCTGTGGTTCGAGTCCGAGGGCCTGCCGCTGCGCTTCGTCCAGGCCGGCGCCCTGCTCCGCCAGCGCGACCAGCTCCGCGCCGACCCGCACGCCTTCGAGGAGCACGGCTACTTCGCCGACACCCCGGTCGACGCGCCCTTCGACACCGGACCCGACGCCGGATCCGAGATCCCGCTGCCCTCGCTCGCCGACGGAGCCGCGCCCGCCGCCCTGCTCGCCTCGCGGCTCAGCCCCTCCGCCCGCGCCACCCTGAAGTTCGCCGTCGCGCTCGGCGGCGAGCTGCCGCACCAGGCGCACCTGCCCGCCCTGGTCGGCGACACCCACGCCGACGCGGCCCTCGCCGAACTGGTCGGCTGCGCCCTGGTCACCGCCGTCGGCGCCCGCTACCGCCTCGCCGCCGGAGTGCGTACGCAACTGGAGGGCGCCGGATACGCCGACGAGGCCGCCGAGCACGCCAGGACCACCGCCCGGCACTACACCTGGTGGGCCGGGCACCCCTCCGTCACCCCGGAGCGGGTCGCCGCCGAGGCGGACGCCGTGCAGGCCGCCCTGGCCGCCCTCGTCGGCCCGGAGAGCGGCGCCGCGGTGCTGCTGGCCCGCACCGCCGCGCCCGCCTTCGCGGGCGGGCTGCACTGGGGCGCCTGGGAACGCGCCCTGCGCTCCGGCCAGGAAGCGGCACGCAACGCCGGGGAGGTCGGCGAAGAGGCGTACTTCCACCACGAGTTGGGCGTCCTCGCGCTCTGCGGCGGACAGCTCGACCGGGCCCGCGCCGAGCTGGAGGCCTCCATAGGGCTGCGCGGCGCCCTCGCCGACAAGCGCGGCATGATCTCCGGGCGCAGGGCCCTCGCCCTGGTCGCCGACCGCTCGGGCGGCGCGCTGCCCGGCGGGCGTACGGCCGCGGGCGAAGAGGTCCCCGACGCGCGGTACGAGGAGTCGGCGTCGCCCCCCGGCGGCGTCCCGGCGGCCTTCGCGCTGCCCGGACCGGCCGCCGAGCCGGACACCCTCGTCACGAGCAGGGTCACGCCCGCCGTCGGCGCGGGAGGCGCGCCGAGCCGCCGCTCCATCCTCAGCGGCACCCGGCGCAACCTCGTCGCCGCGGGCGCGGGAGCCCTGCTCGCCGCCGTCCTCGGCACCGTCGTCACGCTCGGCGCCACGTCCGACGGCGACCGCCCCGAGGGCGACCGGGTCAAGACGGAGCAGTCGGCCGAGAAGGACGGCGACGGCGGCGGCCTGACCGCGGACGAGCCGCGGACGGGCTCCACGAACCGCCCCGACGACCCCGGCGAGGACGGCGTCATCGGCACCTCGGACGACCCGAAGCCCTCCGCCACCGGCGAGCCCTCGGGCAAGCCGAGCGACAGCGGCGAGCCGTCGGACAAGCCGACCGACAAGCCCACGGACAAACCGACGGACAAGCCCACCGGCAAGCCCACGGACAAGCCGACCGACAAGCCCACGGACAAGCCCACCGACAAACCGACGGACAAGCCGACGGACCCGCCCACCACGGACGAGCCGACGGACCCGCCGACGACCGACGACCCGCCGCCCTCCCCGCCCACGAGCGACGCCGCGCCGTCCTCGGCCGACACCTCCGCCGACACCTCGGACTCGGCGAGCACGTCATGAGGGGCCGGGTCCCGACGGACCCGGCCCCTCACGACGTACGTGTGATGTCTCTCAGAACAGCCGCAGCTTGTCGTCCTCGATGCCGCGCAGCGCGTTGTAGTCCAGGACGGTGCAGCCGATGCCGCGGTCCGTGGCCAGGACGCGGGCCTGCGGCTTGATCTCCTGGGCGGCGAAGACGCCCCTGACGGGCGCCAGGTGCGGGTCGCGGTTCAACAGCTCCAGGTAGCGGGTCAGTTGCTCCACGCCGTCGATCTCGCCGCGCCGCTTGATCTCCACGGCGACCGTCTGCCCGTCGGCGTCCCGGCAGAGGATGTCGACCGGGCCGATCGCCGTCATGTACTCGCGGCGGATGAGCGAGTAACCCTCACCCAGTGTCTCGATCCGGTCGGCGAGGAGCTCCTGGAGATGCGCTTCCACACCGTCCTTGATGAGCCCCGGGTCCACGCCCAGCTCGTGCGAGGAGTCGTGCAGGACTTCCTCCATCGTGATGATGAGCTTCTCGCCCGCCTTGTTCACGACGGTCCACACACCGGCGTCGTCCCCTGATCCCTCCTTCAAGGTGCAGGGCGGGGACATCCAGTTGAGGGGCTTGTAGGCCCTGTCGTCCGCGTGGATCGAGACGCTGCCGTCCGCCTTCACGAGGATCAGACGGGGCGCCGACGGGAGATGGGCGGTGAGCCGGCCCGCGTAGTCCACGGAGCATCGGGCAATGACGAGACGCATGGGGCGCAACGCTACTCGACTCGGGGCGGTGCACGCGATTCGCCCACCCGGGGACCCGGACACCGCGGGGGCCGCACGACTTGTCCGCCGATGAACCCGTTCGATCCTGGCCGGTTATGCGCCCAATCTCCTGGTGCGGTCACGCGCTGTTGCCTACCGTAGAAGCGGGAGGTCGTCATCCGTGCACGCTGCGTATGCGGACTCCATCCCTGTCCGTAAGCCCTCGCTCGGCGGGGGTGTGAGAGGAGAACCCATGTCGCTCGACGTCTCACCGGCACTGTTGGAACAGGCCGAGCGAGGCGAGGTGGACGAAGCAGCATTCGTCGACTGCGTCCGGACCTCCCTGCCTTACGCATGGGAGATGATCAGCTCCTTGGTGGCCCAGCTGAAGGTCGACGGCGGAGAGTTCGCCGACAACCAGACGCCGCCGCCGGACGAGCAGGCACGTGGACAGCTGCTGCGCGCGCTCGCGAGTGACGCGATTCGCGGCACTCTGCAGCGGCACTTCGGGGTGCGTCTGGCATTCCAGAACTGCCACCGCGTGGCGGTGTTCCCGCTGGACTCTTCGGTGGACGACAGGCTCGCCCGCTTCACCTCGATCCGGGGCCAGCTGCTCAACCAGTCTCCCGAACTGCGGGACTGCTGACGCTTGCTGCTGCCGCTCCGTACGCGGGAGGTGTGTCAGTCCGGAGCGGCAGCTTCCGTCTCAGCCCGGCTGGGGCCGCACCGGCCCTCAGCGCAGCTGGGGCAGTACCTCTGCCCCCAGCCTCCGCACGTTCTCCTCCGTGGCCGCGAGGTCGCCGGAGCCCTCGACGAGCAGCGCGAAGCGCGTGATGCCCGTGCGCTCCGACGTGGCGGCGAGGCGGTCCGCGCACATCTGCGGGGTGCCCACGGGGTGCAGACCGCAGAGCAGTTCGGTGTACACCAGCGGGTCCCGCATGGTGCGGCTGCGGCCGTCGACCGTCACATGGGCGTCCAGACCCTGCTTGAGCCAGCCCGGCATCGCTTTCTGTAACACCTCGGCCGCCGCAAGACGCCGGTCCGCGATCTGCACGACGCCGGCGGAGACGTGCGAAGCCGTGGCGATTTCCTCCGGCGTATGCCCGGCGGTACGGGCGTGCCGATTCCACAAGGCCACCATTTCGGCCTTCTCGTCGTCGCCCGCGTGCATCCCGAGCAGCATGGGCAGCCCGCGCTGCGCGGCGAGCCGCACGCTGGACGGCGAGGTGCAGGCGAGGACCACTTCGGGGCCGCTGTCCTCCTGCTCGCTGTCCTCCTGCCCGCTCAGCGCCTCCTGCGGACGCGGTACGACGGCGACCTCGCGGAACGCGAACCGCTCGCCCGAGCTCTCGACCCGGGGCTCGCGCAGCCACCTGAGCAGCAGGTCGAGGGAGTCGGGGAACCCTTTCTCGTAGGCTTCCAGGCCCACGCCGAAGACCTCCAGGTCCACCCAGGGGCCGCCCCGGCCGACGCCCAACGAGAAGCGGCCGCCGGACGTGATGTGGAGCAGGGCCGCCTGCTCGCCGAGCGCGACGGGGTGCACGGTCGGCAGGACGCTCACGGCCGTGCCGATCCGGATCCGCCGGGTCCGTCCGAGGAGCAGCGCCGCCAGGGTCACCGCCGAGGGACATGTGCCGTACGGCACGAAGTGGTGTTCGGCGAGCCAGACCGAGTCGAGCCCCGCCTCCTCGGCCACCTCGGCGGACCGCACCGCTCGGTGCAGAGCCTCCCCCTGCCCCTGTCCGGGGAATTGACCGGCCGGAACAAAACTACCTACACGCATCGAACTCCTGCCTCCTTGGCGCCGACGCAGGCACTCCCCCCACGGGCACCAACGCGTGACACGTGCCAAAGGCACGGCTTGGCGTGAGGATTGTTGGATTTTCCGTGCGTTGCGGGGGGAGCTGTGGGATCCGCGCGGGGCGGGTACCCCTCGACGCGGCGCGTAGGCTGGTCACCCCCCTGATCGCCGTACAGCCGAGAGGTGTTCTGTGTCCCCGCGTCGCAACCGCCCCAAGGGCGCCGCAGAGTCGAGGGCGTCCGCGGGTGCGGAGCCGCCCGGCCGCTACGGCGGTTTCCAGAGCGTCGAGACCTGGCGGGACGAGCGGTGGAGCGTACGCCATGTCGCGGGCGCGAGCGCGGAGGGCAAGCGGTACCGCTGCCCCGGCTGCGACCAGGAGATCCCCTCGTCGCTCGCGCACCTGGTGGCCTGGCCGGAGCACTCCGGGGTGGACGAGCGCAGACACTGGCACAAGGCCTGCTGGAACGCGAAGGACCGCCGCACCACAAGGGTGCAGCGGTCCCGTAACGCGCCGAGGTACTAGTCAGCCCCGGTACGGCTCAGACGTCGCGTACGGCTATACGTCGCGCTTCTCCAGGAGGGCGAAGGCGCCGCCGAGCGCGACCACCGTCACGACGACGAGGACGACCAGCTGGGACGTGCCGCCGGAGCCGTCGATGCCGTCCGCGCCGAAGATCTTCGCGAGCGAGTTGATGGCGTTGTAGTCCGACATCTTCTCGGCGAGCGACCGCGTGCTGTCCCAGATCATCAGGAACGCGGGCAGGATCGCCGGTACGAGGACCACGCCGAGCATGGCGGTGATGGCGCCCGCGGAGTGCCGCAGCATGGAGCCGGCGGCCAGCGCGAGCACACCGAGCAGCGAGACGTACAGGCCGCCCTTGAAGACGGTGCCCATCCAAGGCAGGTCGCCCGACTCGGGACCGCTGTTCATGGACGAGGCCGCGAGGCCCACCAGCAGGATGGAGCCCGCGGAGACGACGAAGGCCGTGACGAAGAAGACGATGACCTTCGCGGCCAGCACGCGGTGGCGCTGCGGGGAGGCCGTGAACGTCGTACGGATCATGCCCGTGCCGTACTCCGACGAGGTCACCAGGACGCCGAGCGTGATCAGGCAGATCTGGCCCAGCATGAGGCCGAAGAAGGCCGGGACCGTGTACGGCATGTCCGAGTAGTTCTCGGGGGTGGTGTTCGCGGCGGCGAGCAGGCCGATGCCGATGACCAGGGCGAGGAAGATGCCCAGGGTCCACATCGTGGAGCGGACCGACTTTATCTTCGTCCACTCGGAGGCGAGGGCGTTGCCGAGGTGGGTCTTCCTGACCGGGATCGGCGAGGTGTAGGCGTTGTTCATCGCCTGCTGCCAGGCGGAGGGCGGCGCCGGGGCGGCGGGCGGGGGAGCCATCGGGGCACCCTGCGGCACCGGGGCACCCTGCGCGGGGGCGCCGGCCTGGGCGTACGCGTGCTGGTGCTGAGGCTGCGGGGCCTGCTGCTGCGCCTGCGGCTGCTGCTGCGGAGTCGGAGGCGTGGTCATCGGGGGGCATCCTCGTTGTCGTTGGCGCGCTTGGTCATGTCGGGCGCGGGGGCATGAGCGGGGGAGGCCGGCGGCTGCGGCTGCTGCTGCGGCATCGCGAAGGGCTGGCCGCCCTGCTGGGGCGGCGGCGGCGCGTACCAGCCGTGCTGGCCCTGGCCGGGCACCGGAGGCCGGCCCTGCGGCGGCAGGCCGGGGGGCATGGCGCCGGGCTGCATCGGCTGCACCGGCTCCTGGAGGCCCGCGCGCTGGTCGACCGTGGAGCGGTAGTCGACGGCGCCCTGCGTCATCCGCATGTACGCCTCCTCCAGCGAGGCCTGGTGCGGCGAGAGCTCCCACAGGCGGACGTCCGCGCCGTGCGCGAGGTCGCTGATGCGGGGCAGCGGCAGCCCGAGCACGCGCAGCGCGCCGTCCTGCTCGGGCATCACCTGGCCGCCCGCCTCGGTCAGCGCGGCCGTCAGCTTCTCGCGCTGCTGGGGCTCGCTCTCCGGCGTGCGTACGCGCGCGAAGTCGGCGGAGTTCGCCGAGATGAAGTCCCTCACGCTCATGTCGGCGAGCAGCTGGCCGCGGCCGATCACGATCAGGTGCTCGGCGGTGAGCGCCATCTCGCTCATCAGGTGGGACGACACGAAGACCGTGCGCCCCTCGGCCGCGAGCGACTTCATCAGGTTGCGGACCCAGAGGATGCCCTCGGGGTCGAGGCCGTTGACCGGCTCGTCGAAGAGCAGCACCTGCGGGTCGCCGAGGAGCGCCGCCGCGATGCCGAGGCGCTGGCCCATGCCGAGCGAGAAGCCCTTGGAGCGCTTCTTCGCCACCTCCTGGAGACCCACGACACCGAGCACCTCGTCGACCCTGCGGGCCGGGATGCCGGAGAGCTGCGCGAGGCAGAGCAGGTGGTTGCGGGCGTGCCGGCCGCCGTGCACGGCCTTGGCGTCGAGCAGGGCGCCGACCTGACGCGGGGCGTTGGGGAGCTTGCGGTAGGGGTAACCGCCGATCGTCACCTGCCCCGTGGTGGGGGTGTCGAGCCCGAGGATCATGCGCATCGTCGTCGACTTGCCGGAGCCGTTGGGCCCGAGGAAGCCGGTGACGGTACCGGGCCGCACCTGGAAGGAAAGGTTGTACACGGCTGTCTTGGCGCCATAGCGCTTCGTCAGGCCGACTGCCTCGATCATTCTCCGCACCCATCGAATGGTTCAGGACGTCGGGGCACACGCCCCCGTAAGGGTTAGGAGGATAACGGGGAGCTGACGGTTCCAGCCAAGAGCGAGTAAAGCTGCCGGGCTCACGGGGGCGGCGGCGGGAGCGGGGGCGGGGCCGGGAGGTCCGTCCAGGGGAGCACCCAGCCCTCCTCCACGAACAGGCGCGTGCCCAGGGCCCGCAGCGCGGCGTCGGCGGCCGCCCGACGCACCCAGACCGCCGGGTCGGGCCCGAGCAGCGCGCGCAGCCGCGGAGAGGCGTCGAGCAGGGCGCCGAGGAGCGCCGCCTGGTCGCCGCGGCCCGGCCGGGGCAGTCCGGTCGCCGGGTCGGCGAGAACGCCGCGCACGCTGACGTACAGGGACGCCTCGCCGAGCGGCTCACCGGACGGCAGGGTCATCCCGTACGCCTCGCCCGGCAGCAGGGCCCGCCGGTAGTTGGGCAGCTCCGTGGCGTCGACGGCGGCGAGCTGCGGCGCGTCCAGCCAGGAGACGACCAGCGTGGCCTCGGCCACCGGGTCCGGGTAGGGGGCGGCCGCCACGTATCCGGCGCGGCCGATGTGCGCCGCGCAGCCGATGCCGATGCCGCGGACCCGTACGGGGACCATGGGCACGGCCGCCGGGACGCCGTGCCGGGCCAGCTTGTGGGCGATCTGCCCGGCGGAGGCGTTCGAGCCGACGGCGATGACGGGGCTGCGGCGGCCGAGGGGCGACTGCCCGAGCCGGGCGAGGGCTTCGTCGAGCGGCAGCTCTCCGCCGACGGACCACCCGCCGAGTGCGCCGCCCGGCCTCACGTCGAGCGGCAGCAGCTCGGTCCCGGTCAGCAGGGCGGGCGCGGCGACGGGGAGACCGGGATAGGTGAGGGGCCGCAGCGCGGGCACGCCGTCCAGTCCGAGCGCGGCGAGCCCGCGGTCCCACGCCGTCACATGTCCCTCCGCACTCGCCCCTCCACAGCACTCACGTCTACGCACTCACGTCTCCACACGCGCGCCTACGCGTCCCGCTTCTTCAGCAGTACGTACCCACCGAGCAGCGCCGCGACCACCCACACCACCATGATCGCGAGCCCGCCCCAGGGCCCGTACGGGGTGTCGTCGTCGAACGGCGTCTTGACCTGCATGATCTCGCTGCCGGCCTGGTCGGGCAGGTAGCGGCCGATCTTCTCCGTGGCCGATACGTTGCCGAGGATGCTGGAGATCAGGAAGAAGAACGGCATCAGGATGCCCAGCGACAGCATCGGGCTGCGCAGCATCGCCGCCACTCCCATCGAGAACATCGCGATGAGCGTCATGTAGAGCGCGCCGCCGATGACGGCCCTCAGCACGCCCGGGTCACCGATCTCCGCCTTGTACGGGCCGAGCATGGCCTGCCCCACGAAGAACGCGATGAAGCTGGTCGCCAGACTCACGACGAAGGCGAGCAGCGTGGCCACGAGGAGCTTGCCGAAGAGGAACGTGCCGCGCTGCGGGACCGCCGCGAGCGAGGTGCGGATCATCCCGGTGCTGTACTCGTTGGAGACGACCAGCACCCCGAAGACGATCATCGCGAGCTGGCCGAGGGACATCCCGGAGAAGCTGATGTAGGTCGGGTCGAAGGTCAGCTTGTCCCTGGCGTCCAGGCCGTCGTAGTCGTTCTTCGACAGGATGCTGATCAGCGCCCCGAGCGCGATCGTGAGGACGACGGCGAGGCCGAGCGTCCACACGGTCGAGGAGACCGAGCGGATCTTGGTCCACTCCGACCTCAGTACCTGTGCCGCGGCCATCCCTCAGGCCCCCTTCCGGCGTGGTCGGAGTGCGCGTGGTACTCGACCGACTCCGCGGTGAGCCGCATGAACGCCTCTTCCAGAGAGGCCTGCTGGGGGCTCAGCTCATGGAGTACGAGCTGGTGGCGCGCGGCGAGTTCACCGAGCTGTTCGGATGCGACGCCGTCCACTTCGAGGGCGCCGTCCCGAGCCTCGGCGGCGGTGACGCCCGCCTGCCGCAGGACATCCACGAGGCGCTGGCGCTCCGGGGAGCGCAGTCGGACGTACGACCGTGAGTTCTGCCGGATGAAGTCGGACATCGACGTGTCGGCGAGGAGGCGGCCCTGGCCGATGACGACGAGATGGTCGGCGGTGAGAGCCATCTCGCTCATCAGGTGCGAGGAGACGAAGACCGTACGCCCTTGTGAGGCGAGGGATTTCATGAGGTTCCTGATCCAGTGGATGCCCTCGGGGTCGAGGCCGTTGACCGGCTCGTCGAACATCAGGATCTCGGGGTCGCCGAGCAGCGCGCCCGCGATGCCGAGGCGCTGGCCCATGCCGAGCGAGAAGCCCTTGGCCTTCTTCTTCGCGACGGCGGTGAGACCGACGGTGTCGAGGACCTCGGTGACGCGGCCGCGCGGGATGCCGTTGCTCTGCGCGAGGCAGAGCAGGTGGTTGAAGGCGCTGCGCCCGCCGTGCATGGCCTTGGCGTCGAGGAGGGCGCCGATGCACCTCAGGGGGTTCTTCAGCTGGGAGTAGTGCTTGCCGTCGATGCGCACGTCGCCGGCCGACGGGTTGTCGAGCCCGAGCATCATGCGCATCGTGGTGGACTTCCCCGCGCCGTTCGGACCGAGGAAGCCGGTGACGGTGCCGGGGTGGACGGCGAAGGTCAGGTTGTTGACGGCCACCTTCTCGCCGTACCGCTTGGTCAGCCCCGAGAGCTCGATCATGCGGCAACGCTAAAACGCGACAAAGCCCCCTGCCACTTAGCGGCGGCAGGGGGCTTTGCCTGGACCCACACCCTCAGCGAGTCTGCTGGGCAGGCACCCCACGAGAGATCGGCTCGTCCTCCGCGGGCGTCCCGGCGGCAGCGACCGCCGCGCCGGTGAGCGTCGCCAGCATCTCCCGCACATTGGTGAGCTGCGCGTTGATGGAGTCACGCCGGTTCGTGAGCGCCGCCAGCTCCCGCTCGGACTCCGAGCGGATGCGGTCCGCCTTGGCGTTCGCGTCGGCGACGATGTCCTCGGCCTGACGCTGAGCCGTCTCCACCGTCTGGCGAGCGCGACGCTCAGCGTCGGTCCGCAGCTTCTCCGCTTCCAGACGCAGCTGCTCCGCCCGGTGCTCGATCTCCGCGAGGCGCTTCTCCGCCTTGGCCTGACGGGACGCCAGGTCACGCTCGGACTGGTCGCGCCGCTTGGCGAGATTCGTCTCGAAGTCGGCGGCGGCCTGGGCGGCCTTGGCGCGCGTCTCCTCGAAGAGGGCGTCCGCCTCCTCACGCTTGGACTGCGCGTCCTTCTGGGCCTCGGCCCGCAGCGCGCTCGCCTCGCCCTTGGCCTTCTCGACGATCCGGACGCCCTCGTCCTCGGCCTTGGCCTTGCGCTCGGAGGCGAACGACTCGGCGTCGTTGCGCACCTGCTGGGCGGCCGACTCGGCGAGCTCGCGGTGCTGTTCGGCCGCGCGACGGGCCTCCTCGCGCAGGTCCTTCGCCTCCTCCTCGGCGAGGCGGAGGATCTTCTCGACGCGCGCCCCGAGCCCGGCGTACGACGGCTCGGCGTCGGCGACCTGGGCCTGGGCGTTCTGCGTCTCGAGGTGCAGCTCCTCGATGCGCTTTTCCAGAGCAGTGATACGGGCAAGAGCGTTGTCACGGTCGGAGACGAGCTTGGAGATACGTTCGTCCACCTGAGCGCGGTCGTACCCACGCCGCACAAGCTCGAAGCCGTAGGGGGAAGTGTCGCTCATGGGGTTCCTGTCGAATGGGACCGGTGAGGTGATAGAGGGAATCCTAGGGGTCCGGGCGGCGTGTCATCGAGCAGATGGCCGTTTGATCTGGAGAATGACACCCCTTTTGAGTGGCAAGACGTCAGAGGACTTGCCAGTGACAGGGCCAAAGGTCCTCTCGGATCACGGTAGGCCCTTTTTGGCTAGCTCTCTGACGTCTTGCCACCCGAACGTGTAGATCCGGCCGAGGCCCCCGCCTTGACACCCGCCGCACCGGAACCGCTGTTGGACGGCGTCTTCGCACCGCCCGTCGGCGCCTCGAAGGACTCCAGCGCCTCCAGCACGTCCTGGACCCGGGAGATCTCCGTGTTGATGTCCTTGCGGCGCCGCACCAGGACCTCCAGCTCGCGCTTGCCCTCCTCGACCGTGCGCTCCGCCTCGGCCTCGGCATCGGCCTTGATCCGCTCGGCCTCGGCGACCAGCGAGGCCTTCTTCGTCTCGGCCTCCTTCAGCAGCGCCTCGGCCTTCTTCACTGCGGCGATACGGACCTTGCCCGCCTCGGAGTCGGCGTCCGAGAGCAGCTCCTTCGCCTTCGCCTGCGCCTGCGCGAGCTGCTCCTCCGCCGCCTTCACCAGCGCGTCGCAGCGCTCGCCCGCCGACTTCATCGCCTCGGCCGACTCGTGGCGCGCACGGGCGTGCAGCTCCTCGATCTCGGCCGTCATACGGTCCCGCTGCTCCTCGGAGCGCTCCCTTATGGCGGTCGCGTCGCGCCGGGCGCCGACCAGCAGCTCGTCCGCGTCCGCGCGGGCCTTCTCCACCCGGGTGTTGCCCTCGACCGTCGCCTCGGCGACCAGGCGCTCGGCCTCCTTGCGGGCCGCGCCGACCATCGTGTCGGCCTGCGCCTCGGCGTCCGCCGTCGCCTTCAGGGCCTTCCGGTGGGCGTCCGACGTCAGCTTCTCGGCCTCGGCCGCCGCTTCCGTGATGAGCGTGTCGACCTGCTCGGCGGCTTCCTGACGGCGCTTGTTGGCGGCCTGGCGGGCCTCGTCCAGGGTGCGCTCGGCCTCCTCGCGCGCCTCGGCGGTGAGCCGCTCGGCCTCCCGCGCCGCGTCCGCCTTGACCCGCTCGGACTCGCTGCGGATCCGCTCGGCGTGCTGCTGGGCGGAGTTGACCGCCTCAGCGGCCTCGGCGCGCAGCCGCTCCGCGTCGCCGGAAGCGTCCGAGATGAGCTTCTCGGCCTTGGCCACGGACTCCGCGCGGACCCGCTCGGCCTCGGCGGTCGTCTCGGCCTTGAGGCGCTCGGCCTCAGCGGTGGAATCGGCGCGCAGCCGCTCGGCCTCCCGCGCCGCGTCGGCCTTGAGGCGCTCGGCCTCGGCGGTCGACTCGGCGCGCAGCCGCTCCGCCTCGGCGGTGGAGTCGGCCTTGAGCTGCTCCGCCTCGGCGGTGGACTCCGCCTTGAGGCGCTCGGCTTCGGCGGTCGATTCGGCGCGCAGGCGCTCGGCCTCCGCGGTGGAGTCGGCCTTGAGGCGCTCGGCCTCGGCGGTCGACTCGGCGCGCAGCCGCTCCGCCTCGGCGGTGGAGTCGGCCCTGAGGCGGTCCGCCTCCGCGATCGTCTCGTTCTGCAGCCGTTCGGCCTCGCTGCGGGCCTCGCCGATCAGCGTGTCGGCCTGGCCCGCCGCGTCGCTGCGGATGCGGTTGGCGTCCTCGCGGGCGTCGGCCCGGGTGCGGGCGGCGTCCTGCTCGGCCTGCGCGATGGTGTCGGAGGCCTCCGTGCGCACCCGCTGGGCGTGCTCCGAGGCGTCCGAGCGCATCCGCTCGGCCTCCGCGATCGCGTCCGAAACCGTGCGCTCCGCAAGGGCCTCGGCCGCCTCCGACGCCTCCGCCGCCTCGCGCCGGGTGCGGTTGGCGTCCTCCGCGGCGCGCTCCCGCTCGGCGTGGGCGTCGGCGCGGACGCGGTCGGCCTCCTCCTGCGCCTCCGTCCGCGTGCGCTCCGCGGCGTGCTCGGCGGCCGAGCGCAGGCCCGCGACCTCTTCCTGCGCCGCCTCGTGCAGGCCGGCCACGGAGTCGCGTACGGACTGGGCGTGCTGGTCGGCGGCCGAGACCAGCTCGGTCGCGCGGCGGTCGGCCTCCTCGACGAGACGGATGGCCTCGGCCTGCGCCTCCTCGACGCGCTTACGGGCGGACGCGAGGAGCTCCTCGCTCTGCTCGCGGGCCCGCTCGCGCTCCTGGTCGGCCTCGGCGCGCGCGGAGCTGAGGGTCTCCTCGGCCTCCCGGCGACGGCGGACCGCCTCCTCCTGCGCGGCGGCCAGCGCCTCGGCGGCCTCCGTGCCGACGCGCTCGGCGGCGGCGGCGGCCTCCGCGCGCACCCGGTCGGCGGACTCCTGCGCCTCCGTCTTGAGCCGCTCGGCCTCGGCCGCGGCCTCCGAACGCAGCCGCACGGCGAGGGACTCGCCCTCCGCGCGGGCCTGCGAGGCATCGGCGGCGGCCTCATCGCGCAGCCGCTCGGCCTCGGCCTCCGCCTGCGACTGGAGCGTACGAATCCGCTCGGCCGACTCGGTGCGCAGCCGGTCCGTCTCGTCCGTGGCCTCCCTGCGCATGCGCTCGGCCTCGGCGCGGGCGTCGGTCAGCGCCTGCTCGGCGGCGGTCAGACGCTCCTCGGCCTCCGTGTGAAGCCGCGTCAGCTCCTCGGAGGCGTTGGCCTGCCGCGCCGCTATGGCCCGCTCGGTCTCCTCGCGCAGCGCCTGAGCGGCCTCCTCGGCCTCGGCCCTGGTGGCCTCGGCCTGCTCGGCGGCCTCCTCGCGGTGCCGCTCGGCCTCCGCGCGGGTGCGCTCCAGCGTCTCCTCGGCCTGCGTGCGCAGGCTCGTGGCGCGCTCGACCGCCTCGGCGCGGACCCGCTCGCTCTCGGCGGTCGCGGCCGTACGCAGCTCCTCGGCGTCGGCCTTCGCCTTGGCAAGCAGCTCCTCGGCGGACTTGGCCGCCTCCTCGATCTCCTTGACGGCCTCGCGCCGCGCCTCGCCCCGGATGCGCTCGCCCTCGGAGACCGCGTCGGCCCGCAGCTGCTCGGCCTCGCCGCGCAGCCTGCGCGCCTCCTCCTGGAGCTCGACGGTCTTGGCGCGGTACTCCTTGGTGTCGTCCTTCGCCGCGCCCTTGAGCTCCTCGGCGATGTCGTGCGCCTGAGCGCGCAGCCGGTCCGCCTCGGTCTCCGCCTCGGAGCGGATCCGCTCGGCCTCCTCGGTGGCGGCCTTCGTGGTCTCCTTGGCGTTCTTCGAGGCCTTGTCGAGGACCTCCTCGGCCGTCCGCGCGGCCTTCGCGAGCTGGCTCGCGGTCTCCTCGGCGGTGATCGTGCGCGCCTTCTCGGCGGCTTCCGCGATGAGCTTCTCGGCCTCCGCGCGGGCGTCGGCGATCAGCTGCTCCGCCTCGGACTTGGCGGACTCGGCCTCCTTGGTGGCCTCACTGACGAGCCGCGCGACCTGCTCCTTGGCGGTGCGCGTGCGCTGCTCGCCCGCGGCCTCGGCGGCCGCGAGCTGCTTGCCCGCGGTGTCCTTGGCCTCGGCGAGCACCTTCTCGGCCTCGGCCCGCGCCTCGCGCAGCGCCGTGTCCGCCTCGGTCATGCGCTGCTCGGCGGCCCGGCTCGCCTCGGCGGCCTGCCTGCGGGCCTGCTCGGACTCGGTCGCCGTGGTGGAGCGCAGCTGCTCGGCGTGGTCGGTGGCCTCCTGCGCCTGCGTGGAGGCGGCGTTCAGGAGGCGCTCGGCGTCCGTGCGGGCCCGGCGCAGGATGGCCTCGGCCTCGGCGCGGGCGGCCTCCGCGTCGCTCGCCAGGCGCCGGCGGGCCTGCTCGGCGACGCGCTCGGCCTCGGCGCGGGCGGTGGCCAGGGCCTGCTCGGCCTCGGCGCGCGACTCGTCCAGGAGACGGCGGGCCTGCTGCTCGGTACGGGCGCGGAGCTGCTCGGCCCACGCCACGTTCTCGTTGACGTGCGACTCGACGGTCTGGCGGCGCTCGGCCAGCTCCTGGTCGAGCTGCTGGCGGCGCGAGACGGCCTCGGCGTGCAGCTCGGACTGGAGCCGGGCCTGCTGCTCGGCGTGCTCCTGGAGGATGCGCTGCGTCTGCGCGCGGGCGTCGCGCAGCTCGCGCTCGGCATCGGCGCGCAGCTGCTCGGCCTGGATCTGCGCGTTACGGAGCAGCTGCTCGGCCTGGTAACCGATGTCCGCGCTGTCGTAGGCAGGACGGTTCGCGAGGTTGCGGCGCGCCTCGTGCAACTTGGCGCGCAACACCTCGACCTGGTAGCCGAGGTCCTCGGCGTGCTGGACGGCTTTCTCCCGCTCGGTCTTCAGCCGGTCCATCTCGGCCTCGAACCGCGAAAGACTGTCGGTCTCAGCCCGCGAGTTCTCTTGGCGTTCGTAGCCCCGCACTGCGCGGTCCCATCCTTCCCCGAGCTCTCGGCTGCGCTCGAGCAGGGGAGGCCCCACTCCTGGTCGCAAGTCTCTCCAACGAGCCCCGTTCATCCGCCGAACGGGGCCCCCGGGGGAATGGTGTCAGATCAACGGCGGAGCATGCGCTGCTGCCCCGACGCTCGTCCCCCGAAACCCGGACCCCGGTACGTGGCCGCCCAGCTTTCGGGCAGCCTGCCGCCCCGACTTCGGACGGTCAGTCACTAACCCTACCGGCCCAGATATACGGAGGTCAGTGCTCCGGTGACTCGGAGGGCGCCGAAGTGACGAGTTCCGTGAGAACGCCGTGGCAGTCCTTGGGGTGGAGGAACGTGATGCGCGACCCCATGGAACCGATCCTCGGCTCGTCGTACAGAACGCGTACGCCCTTGTCCTTGATGGCCGCGGCGTCACCGTCCACGTCCGCGGTGCCGAAGGCGATGTGGTGCACGCCCTCACCGTTCTTGGCCAGCCATTTGCCGACCGCGGAGTCGTCCCGCGTGGGCTCCAGGAGCTGGAGGTAGGAGGCGCCCCCGTCACTGGTCTCATTGATCTTGAGCATGGCCTCGCGCACGCCCTGCTCTTCGTTGACTTCGGAGTGGAAGACCGTGAATCCGTACGTCTCCCGGTAGAACTCGACGGTCTTGTCGAGGTCGAAACAGGCGATCCCGATGTGATCGATTCGCGTCAGCATGGTTCAAGTGCAGCGCTTCATGCGGTGATTACGCAACGTGCGCGCGATCACACCCGCCGCCCGATGACGCATGGGGTACCGCTCAGTACATTCAGATAAACCCTCGTTAACTTCTCCTCCCAAGGGGCCGTGGCACATGTCTCGAACGTCCGGTACCACCTCAGTGATCGTCGCGGGCGCCCGTACGCCCATGGGCCGCCTCCTCGGCTCCCTGAAGTCATTCTCGGGTGCGGACCTGGGCGGCTTCGCGATCAAGGCCGCGCTCGACCGCGCCGGCATCGGCGGCGACCAGGTCCAGTACGTGATCATGGGCCAGGTCCTCCAGGCCGGGGCGGGGCAGATCCCGGCGCGCCAGGCCGCCGTCAAGGCCGGCATCCCGATGAACGTCCCCGCGCTCACCGTCAACAAGGTGTGTCTTTCGGGCCTCGACGCGATCGCCCTCGCCGACCAGCTGATCCGCGCCGGCGAGTTCGACATCGTCGTCGCCGGCGGCCAGGAGTCGATGAGCAACGCCCCGCACCTGCTCCCCAAGTCCCGCGAGGGATACAAGTACGGCGCGATCGAGATGCTCGACTCGATGGCGTACGACGGTCTGACCGACTCCTTCGAGGGTGTCGCGATGGGCGAGTCGACCGAGAAGCACAACAGCCGCCTCGGCATCGCGCGCCCCGAGCAGGACGAGATCGCCGCCGCCTCGCACCGGCGAGCCGCCGCCGCGCAGAAGAACGGCCTGTTCGAGGCCGAGATCACCCCGGTCGAGATCCCGCAGCGCAAGGGCGACCCGGTGCTCTTCTCCAAGGACGAGGGCATCCGCGCCGAGACCACCGCCGAGTCCCTCGGCAAGCTGCGCCCCGCCTTCGCCAAGGACGGCACGATCACGGCGGGCTCCGCCTCGCAGATCTCCGACGGCGCGGCGGCGGTCGTCGTCATGTCCAAGGCCAAGGCCGAGGAGCTGGGCCTGGACTGGCTCGCGGAGATCGGCGCCCACGGCAATGTGGCGGGCCCGGACAACTCGCTCCAGTCCCAGCCGTCCAACGCCATCCGGCACGCCCTGAAGAAGGAGGGCCTGGACGTCCCGGACCTGGATCTCATCGAGATCAACGAGGCCTTCGCCGCCGTCGCGGTGCAGTCAATGAAGGACCTCGGAGTGTCCACGGAAAAGGTGAACGTCAACGGCGGCGCCATCGCGCTGGGTCACCCGATCGGGATGTCCGGCGCGCGTGTCGTGCTGCACCTCGCCCTGGAGCTGAAGCGCCGGGGCGGCGGCGTGGGCGCGGCGGCGCTGTGCGGGGGCGGCGGCCAGGGCGACGCGTTGATCCTCAAGGTGGCCAAGGGCTGAGACCCGGGATCCTGAAGGTGGCCGAGGGCTGACGGGTCTGCGGCTGTGGTGTCCCGTACGTAGCGAACGGAGCTGTTTGATGCAGGACGTCCCCTCCCTGGTGGCACAGGCCCGCGAGGGCAGGCCGCGGGCCGTGGCCCGGCTGATCTCACTGGTCGAGGGGGCGTCGCCGCAGCTGCGCGAAGTGATGGCGGCGCTCGCGCCACTGGCGGGACACGCGTACGTGGTGGGGCTCACGGGTTCCCCTGGTGTCGGCAAGTCGACATCGACGTCCGCGCTGGTGAGCGCCTACCGCAGGGCCGGTAAGCGGGTCGGCGTACTGGCCGTCGACCCGTCGTCGCCCTTCTCCGGGGGCGCACTCCTCGGCGACCGGGTCCGGATGTCGGACCACGCCTCCGACCCCGGCGTCTACATCCGCTCCATGGCCACGCGCGGCCACCTCGGCGGGCTCGCCTGGGCCGCCCCGCAGGCGATCCGCGTCCTGGACGCGGCGGGCTGCGACGTGGTGCTCGTCGAGACCGTCGGCGTCGGGCAGTCCGAGGTCGACATCGCCTCCCAGGCGGACACCTCCGTGGTGCTGCTCGCCCCCGGCATGGGCGACGGCATCCAGGCGGCCAAGGCCGGAATCCTGGAGATCGGCGACGTGTACGTCGTCAACAAGGCGGACCGCGACGGCGCGGACGCGACCGCGCGGGAGCTGAACCACATGCTCGGCCTCGGGGAGTCCCGCGGGCCGGGGGACTGGCGGCCGCCCATCGTGAAGACGGTCGCGGCGCGGGGCGAGGGCATCGACGAGGTCGTCGAGGCGCTGGAGAAGCACCGGGCGTGGATGGAGGAGCGGGGTGTCCTCGCCGAGCGGCGGGTCTCCCGTGCCTCTCGGGAGGTCGAGACCATCGCGGTCACCGCGTTGCGGGAGCGGATCGGCTCCCTGCACGGGGATCGGCGGCTCTCTCTGCTGGCGGAGCGGATTGTCGCGGGGGAGCTTGATCCTTACGCGGCCGCGGACGAGTTGGTAGCGGGGCTTACTTCGGGGTGATCCGGGCCGCCGCTTCGCTGAAATGCCCCGGGGGCGGCGTCCCTGGACGCCGCCCCCGGGGCGGTTGTACGTACGCTGTGTGTCAGTCGTCCGAGCCGTCGGCGTCCTGGTCGTCCTGGTCGTCGTCGTGGCTGTCCGCGGACACCTTGCCGGTCTTCAGGTCGACGTTCCACTCGGACTCCGCGCCCTTGGCGCCCGTCGTCTCCACGCCCCAGGCGCCCGCCGTGCCGTCGTCGTCCAGGTCCACGGAGGTCACCGTGCCCTTGCCGGCGGCGGCGCGCGCGGCGTCCTCGGCGCTGGTGGAGGCACCCTTGAGCGCGGAGTTCACCCGGGCGGCGTCGGCGGCGTCCTCACCGTCGTCGTCCCGGTCGATCCAGGTGCCGAGCACCTT
Source organism: Streptomyces sp. NPDC003379 (assembly GCF_053589195.1). Taxonomy (NCBI): domain Bacteria; kingdom Bacillati; phylum Actinomycetota; class Actinomycetes; order Kitasatosporales; family Streptomycetaceae; genus Streptomyces; species Streptomyces sp. NPDC003379. The sequence goes on from NZ_JBSFRK010000054.1 coordinate 45,078, forward strand.
GCCGGTGCCCGCGTCGACCTCGACGTTGTGCCAGGTGCTGCCCTTCAGGATGTCGACATCCCAGACCAGGCCGCCGTCCTCCTCGTCGAGCTCGGCGGAGACCGCGGTGCCGGGGGTCTTCGCGAGGGCCGCCTTGATGGCGTCCGCGGCCGTCACCTTGGCGGCCTTGGCCTCGGCGGTGTTCTCCGCGGCGTCGTCGCTGTCCGTGGCGTCGTCGCGGTCGTCGCGGCTGTCGTCCTTGCCGTCGTCGTCACCCGTGCGGTCGTCATCCGTGCGGTCGTCGTCCTTCACCTGGACGCTCGACTGCTTGGCGGCGCTGTCGTCGTCGCCGGTGGTCGCGAGGGCGGTGGCGGTGCCTCCCGTGATCAGGGCCGCGGCGGCGACGGTGGCGATGACGATGTTGCGCTTCATGAGGAGTTCCTCCCGAGACGGTGATGCGAGAGTGGCGGCGGCCCGGGGGCCGCTGCTGTTCGCTTTCGACGAGGACCAATCTGGCTGAACGATGCTGAACGGAAGCTGAAGCCGCCTGAAGAACTCTTCAGGTTGGCTCTGCCACCCTGAACGCATGCGTTTGTTGATCGTGGAGGACGAGAAGCGGCTGGCCCTGTCGCTCGCCAAGGGCCTGACCGCCGAGGGCTACGCCGTCGACGTCGTCCACGACGGCGTCGACGGACTGCACCGGGCGAGCGAGGGCACGTACGACCTGGTCGTCCTGGACATCATGCTGCCGGGCATGAACGGATACCGCATCTGCTCGACGCTGCGCGCCGCGGGCAACGACGTGCCGATCCTGATGCTCACCGCGAAGGACGGCGAGTACGACGAGGCGGAGGGCTTGGACACGGGCGCCGACGACTACCTCACCAAGCCGTTCTCGTACGTCGTGCTCGTGGCCCGCGTGAAGGCGCTGCTGCGCCGCCGCGGCAACGGCGGCCCCTCGCCCGTCCACACCCTGGGCGACCTCAAGGTCGACACGGCCGCGCGCCGCGTCTTCCGGGGAGAGGACGAAGTCAACCTCACCGCGAAGGAGTTCGCGGTTCTGGAGCAGCTCGTGCTGCGGGCCGGGGAGGTCGTCTCCAAGGGCGACATCCTGGAGCACGTCTGGGACTTCGCGTACGAGGGGGACCCCAACATCGTCGAGGTGTACGTGAGCACGCTGCGCCGCAAGCTGGGCGCGGCCCTCATCAAGACGGTGCGCGGCGCCGGTTACCGTCTGGAGGCCCCGCGATGAGGCGCTTCTTCGGTTCCGTGCGCGCCCGCGCCACGCTCGGCGCGAGCCTGGTCGTGGCGCTCGCGCTGGTCGCGGCGGGCGCCGCCGTGCTGCTCTCGCTGCGCGCCAACCTCACCGGCCAGGCCGACGGCCGGGCGGACTCCGCCGCCCGCGAGGTCGCCTCGCAGCTCGCGGCGGGCCGGTCGTACGGCGATCTCGACCTGCCGGACGGTGACGACGCCCCGGTGCAAGTGGTCGACGAGAACGGGAAGTTGGTCGCGGCCAGCGAGGACCTGGAGCGGATCAGCGGCACCGGGATCGACGTGGTCAAGCCCGATGCCGCCGCCGCGAAGCCGTCCGAGGACGACGCGGATACGGAGAAGGCCGAACCGGGCGAGTCCGGCGAGATCGACGACGACGCCGAGTACACCGACGGGTCCGCCACCGTCGACGGCGAGAGCGCCGACTACCGCTTCGCCGCCGTCGAGGTCGGCACGGAGACCGAGGGCGACCTCACCGTCTACGCCGGCGGCTCGCTCTCCGACGAACGCAGCGCCGTGTCGACGGCGCTGACGTCCATGCTGATCGGCTTCCCCCTGCTGCTCGGCGTCGTCGCGGGCGTCACCTGGCTGGTGACGCGCCGCGCGCTGCGTCCGGTGGCCGCCATCACCGCGGAGATGTCCGCGATCACCGCGTCGGAGGACCTCGCGCGCCGCGTGCCCGAGCCGGACACGCACGACGAGATCGCCCGCCTCGCCCGCACCACGAACGAGACGCTGACCGCCCTGCAGACCTCGGTGGAGCGTCAGCGGCGCTTTGTGGCGGACGCCTCGCACGAGCTGCGCAGCCCCATCGCGTCGCTCCGCACCCAGCTCGAAGTCGGCGCCGCGCACCCGGAGTTGCTGGACGTCGACGGTGCCGTCGAGGACACCGTGCGGCTCCAGGAACTCGCCGCCGACCTGCTCCTGCTCGCCCGCCTCGACGCGGGCGAGAAGCCCGGCGAGGCCCGCGTCGACCTGGCGGCCCTCGTCCGCGAGGAGCTCTCGCAGCGCACGCGGGACCGTGTCGACGTACACATGGATCTGAAGAGCGTCGAAGTCGCGGGCTCCCGCGGCCAGTTGGCGCGGGTGCTCGGCAACCTCGTGAACAACGCGCAGCGGCACGCCCGCTCCCGCGTCACGGTCACCACCCGGGCCGATGGCGCGTGGGCGGTCCTTGAAGTGGCCGATGACGGAAGCGGTGTGCCCCCGAGCGAACGGGAGCGGATCTTCGAGCGGTTCGTACGGCTGGACGACGCGCGGACCCGCGACGAGGGCGGGGCCGGTCTGGGCCTCGCGATCGCGCGGGACGTGGCGGCGCGGCACGGCGGCACGCTCGGGGTCAGGGAGGCGCCGTCCGGGGGTGCGCTCTTCGAGCTCCGGCTGCCCACCCCTCAGTCGTCGGCGGATTGAGGGACGGCACGGCCGGTCACGCGGAGCGGGTCAGGGCTTGCCGCGCTGGGAGCGCAGATGTTCCGCGATCGGGGTCAGGGCCTTGTGCAGTTCGCCGAGCGCCTCGGGGGAGACGAGGTCGACGAAGTGCCGCCGCACGGAGGCGACGTGGTGCGGGGCGACCTTCTGCATGGTGTCCATGCCCTCGTCGGTGAGGACGGTGTAGAGGCCGCGCCGGTCGGACTCGCAGTTCTCACGGCGTACCAGGCCCGCGTTCTCCATGCGGGTGATCTGGTGCGACAGGCGGCTCTTGGACTGGAGGGTCGCGGCGGCGAGATCACTCATGCGCATCCGCAAGTCTTCCGATTCTGAGAGATGCACGAGAATGTCGTAGTCGTTCATGGTCAGGTTGAACGGCTGAAGGTCCTTTTCGAGCTGATATGTCAGCATCCTGTTGACCTCCACGTGGGTGCGCCAAGCGCACTGTTCCTCGTCGGTCAGCCACTGCGGGGCCGTCTCGGTCTCCATGGAATCGATTCTACCTAAGAAGTTGAAAGGTGAACGAATGGTGGGATGTGACGCACCTCGCATCCCCCGGTCACGGGGAGGGGCACAGGCGTTCGCCGTCACACTCCGCAGACTACCGCTCACAGCCCGAAGCGACGCTGGAGGTCCCCCAGTTGTCCGGGAAGACGCGGTGCGCCGGACTGGTGCCCTGGTGGAGTGGGAGCGCTCCGCCCGCCCGGCACCCCGGCCTGGTCCGGCACCCCTCCCGCCGCCCGCTCGGATATGAGCGCCTCGGTCGACTGGAGCAGCACCGTGCCGGCGCCCACGAACTCGAACTGGTGCTCCTCTCCCGAGGTGCCCCCGATGCCGGTCAGTGCCCGCACGCCCCCGATCACGCCCGTGAGGTAACCGTGGTCGTAGTGATGACACGGTGAAGGGCAGTCGGCCCAGCCCACGAGCGCCTGTGGATCGACCCGGATCGGCGGCTCCATGAACACCACCGGGCCGTTCGACGCGGCCACGAACTTGCCGGTTCCGATCAGCGTCAGAAAGCCCGGAACGATCGATTGCTTCAGCGCGAGAGTTGGCTGAAAAGCGAGGAGGTTGCCCGAGCGAATGGTCAGGTTGCCCTCATCCAGGTCATACGAATTGACGTCGAAGGCCCGGTCGGCGAGGAGCATCTTGCCCTGGCCGTCCGCCACGACCCAGTCACTTGCGTGCAGCGGCGAATGAAAACTGGTCCGGACCAGACGGTCGAGACGGCCGTGCCCGATGCCGTTGAAGTCGATCCGCCCGTAGTAGGCGATCATCTTGCCCTTCTGCAGGAACCACTGGCTTCCCTTGAGCTCCACGCAGAAGGTGTACGCGTTGACGTTGTCGTCGCTCGGCAGCGTCGTGGGGTCGAAGACCGCGGGCGCGCCCGCCGGGGTCGAGACAGTCGGGACATTGGGATTCACAGCTTCTCCTCCGAAGCCTGGACATACACCGCGCCGCTTCCCGACAGCTCCAGCTGGAACGCCTCTCCGGAGCCGCGGCCCACCATGTCGCGCCAGCCGAGCGCCGTGGAGAGTCTGTTGCGCACGTCGCCGTGGTGCGCGACATACGCCTGCGGGTCGACGTGGACCGGGCGCCGCGGAGTGATCGGGAGCTCGATGACGCCGCCGTGCGCCATGACGGCGACCGTGCCGTGTCCCTTCAGGGTCGTGGTGAACAGGCCCTGGCCGGTGACCTGCCCGCGCACCATGCCCATGACGCCGCCCTGGGAGCCCATGAACATCGTGCCCTGCTGGAGCGTGCCGTCGAAGGCGAGGAGCCGGTCCGCCTCCACGTACAGGGTGTCTCCGGAGAGGCCGATCACCTGGATGTGGTGACCGCCGTGCCCGAACAGGACCGTGCCGCTGCCCTCCACGGTCATCAGGGGTGTCGCCTCGCCCGCGACCCGGCGTCCGATCATGGAGGCCAGTCCGCCCTGGCCGCCCTGGAGGTTGGGCGTGAAGGAGACATCTCCCTTGTAGGCGAGCATGGCGCCGCGCTGGCTGAAGACCTTGGCGCCCGGCTCCACCGTCGCCTCGACCATCTTCGAGTTGATCTCCCGGAAGGGCATGTCAGACGTCCCCCGCGATCGTGGTGCGCTCACTGGGCTGTACGTAGACGAGGCCGTCGCCCTCGAAGCGGATCTGGAAGGCCTCGCCGCCGCCCTCGCCCATGAAGGTGCGGAAGGTGACGCCGGACTGGAAGCTCTGGCGGACGTTCCCCTGATGGGCTATGTACGCCCCCGGGTCGACCGTCAGGGGGTACTGCTGCGATACGCGCAGCACCACCGCGGGTCCGTCGGAGACGATCGCCGCCTGTCCCGTCCCCTCGACGGTCGTCGTGAACAGTCCGTTCCCCTGCGTCGCGCCGCGCAGCCCCGTGAAGCTGGTGCCGGTGCGCAGCCCCGCGTCGGTGCAGAGCAGATTGCCCGCCTCCACATACAGCTTCTCGCCGCGCAGCTCCACGAGGTTGATCTCGGTGGCGCGGTCGGCGAACCAGCAGGTGCCGTGCCCCTTCGCCTCCATCACCGTCATCTGCTCGCCGGTGACGCGGCGGGTCACCATGCCGCGGATGCCCTCGCCGCCACCGGACATCTTTTTGAAGGCCATCTGGCCGTCATAGGCGACCATCGAGCCGTTCTTCGCCTTCACGGCGTCGCCGGTCATGTCGACGGCGAGCACTCTGCTCCCTTGGAGCCGGAACGTAGCCACGAATCGACGGTAGCCGCCGCGTACCCACCCAGAACAGGGTGAAGGGCCCTGAGCGAACCCGGAGGCCACCCCGATGTCACAATGGGGGTCGCTTGTGCGTGTGTTCACAAGATCGACGCCGCCGAGCGTGCGCCTCTTTCCCGCCCCGCCCTGCCCCGCCCCTCACCGAAGGTGACCCGTGGACATCAAGACCGCTTCCGCACTCCGCCGCCTCCGCCTGGTCTCGGCCCCCGAGGCCGTCTCCTTCCTGCTGCTGCTCGTCTGCTCGGTACTCAAGCGGACCACGGAGTTCAACGCCGTGCCGGCGATGGGTATGATCCACGGCTTGCTCTTCGTCCTGTACGTGCTGTTCTGGCTGGACGCCTGGAACCGCACGAAGTGGGACCTGAAGACCGGCGTCCTGTACTTCGTCCTCTCCGTCCTGCCGACCGGCGGGTTCTTCGCCGAGCGCAAGCTCAAGCGGGAGGCCGAGTCCGCGGTGATCGCGTCGCGCGCCTGCAAGGAAGGGATCGTGAACGCATGATCGTCGCCTTCTCCGTGACCCCGCTCGGCGTCGGTGAGGACGTCGGCGAGTACGTGGCCGACGCCGTCCGTGTCGTGCGCGAGTCGGGGCTGCCGAACAAGACCGACGCCATGTTCACCTCCGTCGAGGGCGAGTGGGACGAGGTGATGGACGTCGTCAAGCGGGCCGTCGCCGTGGTGGAGGCGCGGGCGCCGCGCGTCTCCGTCGTCATGAAGGCCGACATCCGCCCCGGCGTGACGGACGGTCTCACCTCCAAGGTGGAGACGGTGGAGCGCCACCTCTCCGAGTAGCGCCCGCCGGCCTTCGCGCCGCGACTTCGAGAAGCCCCCGCCTCCTGGCGGGGGCTTCTCTGTCGCCACCGACTTGAGCGACCGCTCAAACACCGGTACCTTCCATTTGAGCAGTCGCTCAAAAGCCGCTGACGTGGGAGTTTACCGTGAGCTTGTACATCGAGGCACGGATACGCGCCGATCTCGACGACCTCTGGTCGCGCACTCAGGAGCCCGCCCACCACCAGCGCTGGGACCTGCGCTTCACCGAGATCGCCTACCTGCCGTGCGAGGAGGGCGAGCCGCAGCCCTTCCGGTACGCCACGCGCGTACTGCCCTTCCTCACGATCGCCGGCACCGGAGTCAGCGCGGGTGAGAAGCGGCGCCCCGACGGCACCCGGACGTCAGCCCTGCGCTTCGCCTCACCGCACCCGCTCTCCCTCCTCGAAGAAGGCAGCGGCTACTGGCGCTACGTACCGGCGCCGGACGGTGACGGCGTCCGCTTCCTCACCGGGTACGACTACCGCCCGCGCTGGGGCCGCCTCGGCGCGCTCGCCGACCGCGTGTGCTTCCGCCCCCTCATGGGCTGGGCGACGGCTTGGTCCTTCGACCGGCTCAGGCTCTGGCTGGAGCGCGGCATCACCCCCGAGCGCGCCCTCCTGAACGCCGTCGCCGACGTCGTCCTCCGCGTTCTCTGTGTGGCGGCGGCGGTCGTCCTCGCCCCCATGACGGCCCTCGCGGCCGCCGCGCTCGCGGTGATCCTGCCGCCGCTGCCGACCACCCCGGCGGCCCGCCGCTGTCTGCGTACCCCACCGGTACGCGCGCGTGCCCCGCGCATCCTGTCCACCCTCGCCGTCGTCGAGGAACCGCGCTCATGACGTCGATCTTCGAAACCGTGCTGGGCGCCGACTTCCACCGGCTCCACCCGCAGCTGCGCCGCCGCTTCTCCGTCGGCCTGGAGCGCGGCGAGGCATGCACCGGGCGGGGCGTCATGGACCGGATCTGGCACGGCCGGGGCTTCGTGAAGCCGTTCCTCGCCGTCGGCGGCACCCGCAACATCCTCGTCCCGCGCCAGGGCCGCGACGTCCCCTTCGTGATCGAGAACGTGCCGTACGTCGACACGTACGGCCGTGAGACGGTGAGCTTCGTGCGCACCTTCGACCTGCCCGGCGGGCCCCGCCGCTTCGACGCCCAGATGGTCCTGAGCCCCAAGGGCGACCGCGTGCTCGACTACCTCGGCACGCATCAGCACCTCGCCAGCGACCTGCACTTCCGGGCCGAGCCCGACGGCTCGCTCGTGATCCGCTCCGGAGAGCACCGGTTCCGGGAGGGGCCGGTGGACTGCCGCGTTCCGTCGCTGATCGGCGGCGACGCCGAGGTGCGGGAGTCCTACGACGAGGCCGCCGGGCGCTTCCGTATCCAGGTCCGCGTCGTCAATCGGCGCTTCGGGCCGCTCTTCGGGTACGAGGGGTCCTTCACGGCGACGTACACGGATGTCCGTGCGCGCGGGGTGCGGGCCGGGCTGCGGCCCGTCCGCGAGGAGGCGCGGGCGTGAGCGCGGCCAAGGACCCCGCCAAGGGGCAGGAGACCCGCGACAAACTCCTCGAAGGAGCGCTGCGGACGCTCACGGAGCAGGGCATCGCCAAGACGTCGGCGCGCACCATCGCGGCGGCCGCCGGGGTCAACCAGGCGCTCGTCTTCTACCACTTCGGCTCTGTGGACGACCTTCTCGCGGCGGCGTGCCGGTACGGGACGGAGCAGCGGGTGGCCCTGTATCGGGACCGTCTCTCCGAGATCGGCTCCCTCTCCGAACTGCTCGCCTTCGGGCGGGAGATGCACGAGGAGGAGCGTGCCGCCGGGCACGTCGCGGTCCTTGGGCAGTTGCTCGCGGGGGCGCAGACGCAGCCTCGGCTGGCGGTGGCCACGGCGGCGGGGCTCGCGCTCTGGGTCGAGGAGATCGAGAAGGTCCTGGTGCGGGTTCTTTCCGACTCGCCGCTGGGGGAGTTCACCGATGCGGTGGGGCTTGCGCGGGCGGTGGCGGCGTCCTTCGTCGGGATGGAGCTGTACGAAGGGGTCGACCCCGCGGGTACGGAGCGGGCCCTCACTGCTCTGGAGCAGTTGTCCCTCCTGGTGACTGCCGTCGAGGACCTCGGCCCCCTAGCCCAACGCGCCGTCCGCCACCGGCTCCGCCGGTCTTCCCGCCCCTGATGACCGGCGGTGCCTGCCCCTTCCGTAGAAGCTCCAAGCCCGCCGCTTCGCGGCGGATGTTCCCCACCCACCCACCCGTTTGCCCGGCGATGGGCATGGTGACGTAGGAGCAGGGGCAGCCCGCCCGCCCCGCCGGTCCGCAGCCGCCGGCGAGACCGGAGGGG
>NZ_JBSFRK010000055.1:0-51626 GCF_053589195.1 Streptomyces sp. NPDC003379
GCTGGGCCTGCGAGTGCAGGGCCTTCATCATGTTGTCGCCGATGACCTTGCGCATGCGGGTCATCTTCACGGTCTGACCGCGCAGGGGGGAGACCTCCAGGGCCGGGGCCTTCGAGGCGGCGGCCGGAGCAGCCTCGGCGGCCGGGGCCGGGGCCGACTTCTTGGCCTCGGCGGCGGCGATGACGTCCTGCTTGCGGATGCGCCCACCGACACCGGAACCGGTGACCTCGGAGAGGTTCACTCCGTTCTCGGAGGCGAGCTTACGGACCAGCGGGGTCACGTAGGCGCCGTCGTCGGCCGGGGTGGAGGGGGCCGGGGCGGCAGGCGCGGCGGGCTGCGCCGGAGCGGGAGCCGGAGCCGGGGCCGCGGGCTGAGCCGGAGCCGGGGCGGCAGCGGCGGGCGCGGCCGGGGCGGCGGGAGCGGCGGCCGGAGCAGCGGGGGCCGCCGGAGCGGCGGGCTGGGCCGGGGCCGCGGGCTGGGCCGGAGCCGGAGCCTCGGCCGCGGGGGCCGGGGCGGCCGGAGCGGCAGCCGCGGGAGCGGCACCCGGCGCACCGACGACGGCGAGCTTGGCGCCGACCTCGGCGGTCTCGTCCTCGCCGACGACGATCTCGAGCAGTACGCCCGCGACCGGCGAGGGGATCTCGGTGTCGACCTTGTCCGTCGAGACCTCAAGGAGGGGCTCGTCGGCCGCTACCTCCTCGCCGACCTCCTTCAGCCAACGGGTGACGGTGCCCTCGGTGACGGACTCACCGAGCGCGGGCAGGGTGACCGCGGTGCCCTCGGCGGCGCCACCGGACGGCGCGGCCGGAGCGGCGGGAGCCTCGGGGGCCGGAGCCGGAGCCGCGGGGGCCTCGGCGGCGGGGGCGGCGGGCGCCTCGGCGGCGGCCGGGGCCTCGGCGGGGGCACCGGAGCCGTCGTCGATGACGGCCAGCTCGGCGCCGACCTCGACGGTCTCGTCCTCGGCGACCTTGATGGAGGCCAGGATGCCGGCGGCAGGGGAGGGGATCTCGGTGTCGACCTTGTCGGTCGAGACCTCGAGCAGCGGCTCGTCGGCCTCGACGCGCTCGCCTTCGGCCTTCAGCCAACGGGTGACAGTGCCCTCGGTGACGCTCTCGCCGAGCGCCGGAAGGGATACGGAAACCGCCATGGTTTCAGTTGCTCCTTACGAAAAATTGGGGCCTCCCCTGCTCGAGCGAAGTCGAGAGCCCGGGGAAGGAAGTCTAGGTCGTCGCGCCCGAAACTGAAGGGTCAGTCGTGGGAGTGCAGCGGCTTGCCCGCAAGGGCCAGGTGGGCCTCGCCGAGCGCTTCGTTCTGCGTCGGGTGGGCGTGGATGAGCTGGGCGACCTCGGCCGGCAGCGCCTCCCAGTTGTAGATCAGCTGGGCTTCGCCGACCTGCTCGCCCATGCGGTCGCCGACCATGTGGACGCCGACCACGGCACCGTCCTTGACCTGGACGAGCTTGATCTCGCCCGCGGTCTTGAGGATCTTGCTCTTGCCGTTGCCCGCGAGGTTGTACTTGAGGGCGACGACCTTGTCCGCGCCGTAGATCTCCTTGGCCTTGGCCTCGGTGATGCCCACGGAGGCGACCTCGGGGTGGCAGTACGTCACCCGGGGCACGCCGTCGTAGTCGACCGGGACGGTCTTGAGACCGGCCAGGCGCTCCGCCACCAGCATGCCCTCGGCGAAGCCGACGTGCGCGAGCTGGAGGGTCGGCACCAGGTCGCCCACGGCCGAGACGGTCGGGACGTTGGTCTGCATGTACTCGTCGACCAGGACGTAGCCGCGGTCCATGGCGACGCCCTGCTCCTCGTAGCCGAGACCGGCCGAGACCGGGCCGCGGCCGATGGCGACCAGGAGGACCTCGGCCTCGAAGGTCTTGCCGTCGGCGAGGGTGACGCGCACGCCGTTCTCGGTGTACTCGGCCTTCTCGAAGAACGTGCCGAGGTTGAACTTGATGCCGCGCTTGCGGAACGCGCGCTCAAGGAGCTTGGAGCTGTTCTCGTCCTCGACGGGCACGAGGTGCTTGAGGCCCTCGATGACCGTGACGTCGGCCCCGAAGGACTTCCACGCCGAGGCGAACTCGACGCCGATGACGCCGCCGCCCAGGATGATCGCGGACTGCGGGACGCGGTCCAGGGTCAGGCCGTGGTCCGAGGAGATGATGCGGTTGCCGTCGATCTCCAGGCCCGGCAGCGACTTCGGCACGGAGCCGGTCGCGAGGAGCACGTGGCGGCCCTGGACGCGCTGACCGTTCACATCCACCGAGGTCGGGGACGAGAGCTTGCCCTCGCCCTCGATGTACGTCACCTTGCGGGAGGCGACGAGTCCCTGGAGGCCCTTGTAGAGGCCGGAGATCACGTCGTCCTTGTACTTGTGGACGGCCGCCATGTCGATGCCCTCGAAGGTGGCCTTCACGCCGAACTGGTCGGCCTCGCGCGCCTGGTCGGCGATCTCGCCGGCGTGCAGCAGCGCCTTCGTGGGGATGCAGCCGTTGTGCAGGCAGGTGCCGCCGAGCTTGTTCTTCTCGATCAGGGCGACGTCCAGGCCCAGCTGCGCTCCGCGCAGGGCCGCGGCGTAACCGCCGCTACCGCCGCCGAGGATCACTAGGTCGAAAACGGTGCTGGCGTCGTTCGCCACGTCACGTCCTCCATGCATGTGCGCCGTACGCCGGACCCCTTTGCGCGGGGGACGACCGGTCAGTCGGCTGGTATTCGGCCGCTCTTGTTTCGGCCCTTTGGTGGGGGCCCTGTCCTGCCGAGAACCCATCTTCGCACTTGTCGACGGGAGACGGGACGCCGGGCCAGGCTGTGAGACGTCTCATCGACCGTCTCCAGCGGTTCTGCCGCGTGCGGACGTACGGATTTCGTCGAGGGCGAAACCCGACGGCTCCGGACGCGCGCGGCAACGTACGGGGCTCCGGACGTGGGGACGTCCGGAGCCCCGAAGCGGTGTACGCGGATCAGCCCAGGTCGCCCGCGGCGGTGCGCTCGGCGAGACGGACCAGGGTGCGCACGGCGCTGCCGGTGCCGCCCTTGGGGGTGTAGCCGAACGGCGCGCCCTCGTGGAAGGCGGGGCCCGCGACGTCCAGGTGGGCCCAGGTGATGCCCTCGCCGACGAACTCCTGCAGGAAGAGGCCGGCCACCAGGCCGCCGCCCATGCGCTCGCCCATGTTGGCGATGTCGGCGGTGGCGGAGTCCATGCCCTTGCGCAGGTCGGCGGGGAGCGGCATCGGCCAGGACGGCTCGCCGACCTCCTCGGCGATCTCGTGGATCGACGTACGGAACGCGTCGTCGTTGGCCATGATGCCGAAGGTGCGGTTGCCGAGCGCCACCATCATGGCGCCGGTCAGGGTCGCCACGTCGACGATCGCGTCGGGCGCGTCCTCGGAGGCCTTGGCGATCGCGTCGGCCAGGACCAGGCGGCCCTCGGCGTCGGTGTTCAGGACCTCGACGGTCTTGCCGCTGTACATGCGCAGGACGTCGCCGGGGCGGGTGGCGGAGCCGGACGGCATGTTCTCGGCGAGCGCCAGCCAGCCGGTGACGTTCACTTCGAGGCCCAGGCGCGCGGCGGCGACGACGGCGGCGAAGACGGCCGCGGCGCCGGCCATGTCGCACTTCATGGTCTCGTTGTGACCGGCGGGCTTCAGCGAGATGCCGCCCGAGTCGTACGTGATGCCCTTGCCGACGAAGGCGAGGTGCTTCTTGGCCTTGGAGTGCGTGTACGAGAGCTTCACCAGGCGCGGCGGGGCGTCGGAGCCCGCGCCGACGCCGAGGATGCCGCCGAAGCCGCCCTTGAGGAGCGCCTTCTCGTCGAGCACCTGGATCTTGATGCCGTGCTCCTTGGCGGCCGCGGTGGCGACCGCCGCGAAGGCTTCGGGGTCGAGGTCGTTCGGCGGAGTGTTGACGAGGTCGCGGGCGCGGTTCAGCTCTTCGGCGACGGCGGTGGCGCGCTCCAGCGCGGCCTTGTACGCCTTGTCGCGGGGCTTGCCGCCGAGCAGGGCGACCTCGGCGAGCGGCGCCTTGGCGTCCTTGCCGTTCTTCTTCCCGCCCTTGGCGTCGGCGCCACCCTGGTCCTTGTACGCGACGAAGGAGTACGCGCCCAGCAGCGCGCCCTCGGCGAGGGCGCAGATGTCGTCCGCGTCCTCGACGGGCAGCGCGAACGCGGCCTTCTTCGAGCCGGTCAGGGCGCGCGCGGCGACACCCGCGGCGCGGCGCAGCGCGTCCGTGCCGTACGTCTCGTCCTTCTCCGGGACCTCGCCGAGGCCGACCGCGACGACGACCGGCGCCTTGAAACCGGACGGCGCGGGCAGCTTGGTCACCTCGCCCTCGCCGCCCGAGGCGCCGAGGGTCTCCAGGACGGACGCGAGCCTGCCGTCGTACGCCTTGTCCACGGACTCGGCGCCGGGCGCGACGACCAGAGCCCCCTTGGAACCAGAGCCCTTCGCGACACCGACGACGATCGCGTCGGCACGCAGGCCGGACGCGGCGGCGGTGCTGAGAGTCAGAGCAGTCACGGTGGTGAGGTCCTCTTTCGGTTGGGTTTCGACGGGCTGTGGGGGTGGTGAGCCCGTCGCGAGCCTACGCCCGTGAACGCTGCGGTGCGCCTCACTGAGTGTGTTCGATGGGATGTCGCGAACGCCGGGGTTTCGGCGGGGCCGTGCGTCAGCCGAGCGCGAGCACCACGAGAGCGGTGGTCGCCGCCGTCTCCGCGAGGCCGCCGAAGACGTCCCCGGTGACCCCGCCGAACCGCCGTACGCAGTGCCGGAGCAGCAGTTCGGCGGCGCCGAGCGCGAGGACGACGGCCGCCGCCGCCCGCGCCATGCCGTACATCCCGAGCGGGGCGCCCGCTGCCGCCGCCCCGCACACGACGACCGCCGCGACCAGCAGGGCACGGCCGCGCGGGACGACCCCGGCGACGGCGGCGCCGAGCCCCTCGGGGCGGGCGGGCGGCACTCCGGCGCGGGCGGCCAGGGTGAGGGCGAGGCGGGCGGCGGTGGCCGAGACGACGGCGGCGACGGCGCCGTGGGCCCACGACCTCTCGTACAGCTGGAAGAGCGCTGCGACCTGGGCGAGCAGGACGAAGAGCAGGGTGATGACGCCGAAGGGGCCGATGTCGGACTGCTTCATGATGCGCAGCGCGTCGTCGGCGGGCCTGGCGCTGCCGAGGCCGTCGGCGGTGTCCGCGAGGCCGTCCAGGTGCAGACCGCGGGTGAGCGCGGCGGGGGTCGCGGCGGTCGCGGTGGCGGCGAGAAGGGGGCCGGCGCCCAGGAGTGTCAGCAGGCCGCCGAGCCCTGCGGCGATGACGCCGACGGACAGCCCGGCCAGGGGCGCCCACTGCATGCCCGCGCGGGCCGCGGCGCGATCCCACCTCGTGACTCGGACGGGGAGCGCGGTGAGGGTGCCGAAGGCGAAACGTATGCCGTCGGCGGGGGAGGTTCTGGACACCGCGGAAGGCTACCCCGGCAGGATGTCCCGCCCTGCGGATCACTCTTCGGGGGCACAGGATGGCCGCATGAGCGACTGGTGGGCCGCATGAGCGACTGGTGGTACCGGAACATCGTCGAGCCGGGGAAGCTGCCGCTGCTGCTCGCGCTGCTCTCCTTCGCGGGGTCGTTCCTGGCCACCCGGTCCATCGCGCGGCTCATCCGGGCGGGAAAGGGGCCGTTCCGGAACATCAGTTCGGGGGAGGTGCACGTCCACCACGTCGTACCGGGCATCTTCCTCATGCTGGTCGGCGGGTTCTGGGCGGTGGCCGCCGGGCAGCGCGGCGCCGGGCCGCTGTACGCCGCCGTCATCTTCGGGATCGGGGCGGGGCTCGTGCTCGACGAGTTCGCGCTGATCCTCCACCTCGACGACGTCTACTGGAGCGAGCAGGGCCGCAAGAGCGTGGAGGCCGTGATGCTCACGGCCGCCTTGGTGGTGCTGGTGCTCACCGGCTTCACGCCGTTCGGGATCAACGACGTCACCCCCGTCGAGCGGCAGAACCGCGCCCTGCTCGCGCTGAACGCCGTCGTCAACTGCGGCTTCGCCCTGATCGCACTCCTCAAGGGCAAGCTGCGCACCGCGCTGATCGGCATGGTCGTCCCGTTCGTCGCGCTGGTCGGCGCGGTCCGCCTCGCGCGGCCGGGATCGGCGTGGGCGCGGCGGTTCTACCGCCACCGGCACCGGGCACGCGCGCGTGCGGGCCTGCGCGCCTTCCGGCACGACCGCCGCTGGTCGGGTCCCCGCCGCAGGCTTCAGGACTGGATCGGCGGCTTCTCGCCCGACTCCGGGCACACGTCGGAGCCGGAGCGCACACCGCCACCCCCGCGGCGGTGACGGTGACGCACAGAGGAGGCCGCGCAGAGCACGAGCACGGCCGTGATCGCCGCCAGGTGCTCCTTGCCCGCGAGGTTGTTCTTGGCGACCACCTCGACGACCATCAGGACGGCCACCAGGGCCGCGGTGAAGTACGCCCGGTGGCGCCAGCACACGTACACGGCGAGGCCGACGACGGCGGCCGACGGGCCCGTGTCGACGACCCGCGCGTCGGAGGCGGGCAGCCCGAGGGGATGGCCGGGGCCCAGCTCGATGCCCACGCGCGCGTAGAGCGTGCCGGCGAGCGTGGCCACGTAGCCGATGAGGAGCGTGCGCCACCAGCCGAGGCAGATCTCGGCGATCCCGAAGACGATCAGGAGCTGCGCCAGCGCGCCCCACACCGGCAGATCGAGGGCGGGCACGAAGAGGGAGAGCGGGGTGCGCAGCAGCGCGAGCCAGAGCGGTTCGTCGGCGCGCACGGAGCCGATGTTCTGTACGAACTGGTAGCCCCAGGGCTGGTTCTGGACGTACTGGAAGCACGCGGTGAGGCAGACCGCCGCCAGTGTCATGGGCGCGGCCCGCCACCGCCGGGCGGCTATCCCGTCCCGCACGGCGGAGAACAGCGGTCTCCACTCGGCGCGGGCGCGGCGGGCCAGGGTGCTCATCGTCTCGACTCCAGATGTTTGCGGTGCAGCAACTTCGGCAGGCCCGGCGCTTCCAGGAAGCCCTCCGCGCGGGCCGCGGCGATGCCGATGCGTGGCAGGTGACCGCTCTTCTCGAAGAGGAGGAAGCGGGGCTCCCAGATCGGCCGGTACTTCGCGTTGGCACGGTAGAGGGACTCGATCTGCCACCACCGGGAGAAGAGGCTGAGCAGCGACCGCCACAGGCGAAGGACCGGACCCGCGCCGAGCCGCGAGCCACGTTCGAAGACCGAACGGAACATCGCGAAGTTGAGCGAGACCTGAGTGATCTGGATCTCGGGGGCGCGCTGGAGGAGTTCGATGACCATGAACTCCATCAGGCCGTTCTCGGAGTCCCGGTCCCGCCGCATCAGGTCCAGGGAGAGCCCGCGCGGCCCCCACGGCACGAAGGAGAGCACCGCCCGCAGCTCCCCGTCGCCGTCCGTGCACTCCAGCATCACGCACCGTCCGTCCGCGGGGTCGCCGAGCCGTCCGAGCGCCATGGAGAAGCCGCGCTCGGTCGCGCCGTCGCGCCAGTCGTCGGCGCGATCGAGGAGGTACGCCATCTCGTCGGCGGGGATGTCCTCGTGGCGGCGGATGCGGACGGTGTACCCGGCGCGCTTCACGCGGTTGTACGCCTGGCGGACGGTGCGCATGGCCCGCCCCTGAAGGGTGAAGTGCTCTTGAGAGGCTCCGCCTCGGGCGGCGATCTCCACGATGGCCTCGTCGCCCAGTTCCAGGGCGTCGAGGCCGTGCCGGGCGTAGATCGTGCCGGCCTCCTCGCTCGCGCCCATCACGGCGGGGAGCCAGCCGTGCTCGCGGGCCTCGGCGAGCCAGGGCTCGATCGCCCCGGGCCAGGCCTCCGGGTCGCCGATGGGGTCGCCGGAGGCCAGTGAGACCCCGCTGACGACGCGGTAGGCGACCGCGGCCTTGCCGGTCGGCGACCATACGACGCTCTTCTCGCGGCGCAGCGAGAAGTAGCCGAGCGAGTCACGCTCCCCGTGCTGGTCGAGGAGCGCGCGCAGCCGCTCCTCGTCCTCCTCGGTGAGCGGGTCGACGGCCCTGCGGGAGCGGAACGCCGCGTACAGGACGGCGCAGAGCAGCAGCGCGCTCAGGACGTTGATGGCGACGTTGACCCAGCCGGGCGTGGTGATGCCCTCGAAGCGCCTGTCGTCGGCGGCGAGCGAGACCAGGCGCATGGTGCCGTAGCGCCAGCGGTCGAGGAAGGTCGAACGGTAGTCGTCGTCGGCGCGGTTGGTGACGGTGACGAGCAGCGCCGCGATCAGCGAGGTCACCAGGAGCCCGCCGACCGCGACGGCCGACGCCAGCTTCGGGTTGGCGCGGTCGCCCTTGGCGTAGAACTCGCGGCGCCCGACGACCAGCGCCGCGACGAAGGCGGCGGTCAGGACGAGGGAGATCCAGTTCTGCGCGTACCGGCGGATCTCCGGGAAGACCATCGCGAAGGCGAAGAGCAGCAGGAAGAGCCCGCTGAGGACGAGGTTCAGGATCCATGCGGCGCGTTTGCGGCGCCGCATGGTGATCGCCAGGAACAGCGTGAACGCCCCGGAGGCGAAGCCGGCGGTCAGCAGGTACGGGGTGAAGTAGTTCTCCGTGTTGTGCTGCCGCACGTCCTGCCCGAAGGAGACCCAGACAGCGCTGAGGAAGTTGATGAACGTGACGGCGCGGAGATACCAGACGGTGAAACCCGCGGCGCGGCGCTGTGTGACGGTGCGTGGTTTCTTCTGTCGCCCGGCGACGATCTGCTCATCTCCCATGAAAAGGGATCATATGGGCAAGGTCGTCGCCGTCGGCCCGCGCCGCCGGGTGCCTACTCGGCGGGCGGCACCGCGGGCTCCGCTTCTCCGCCCGTGCCGCCCTCCGTGCCGCCCTCCGCTTCGTCCTCCCGCTCGTCCTCCGCGGCGGCGGCCCGCTCGGGCAGCTCCGCCGACAGCGCCGCGGCGGCCCGTACGAGCGGCAGCGCCAGCAGCGCCCCGGCGCCCTCGCCGACCTTCACGCCGTGGTTCAGGAGCGGCTCCAGGGCCATCCGGTCCAGCGCCTTGGCCTGCGCCGGCTCCCCGCTGTCATGTCCCGCCAGCCACCAGTCCGGCGCCCGGAAGGCGACCCGCTGGGCCACCAGCGCCGCCGCCGACGCCACGACGCCGTCGAGGATGACCGGCGTACGCCGCACCGCGCACTGCAGCAGGAAGCCGGTCATCGCGGCCAGATCGGCGCCGCCGACCGCCTGGAGCAGCTCAAGCTGGTCGCCGAGCACCGGCCGGGCCCGCCGCAGCGCGTCCCGCACCGCCGCGCACTTGCGCATCCACGCCAGGTCGTCGATGGCCTCGCCGCCCCGCCCGGTCACCACGGACGCGTCGGTGCCGCAGAGCGCGGCGATCAGCGTCGCGGCGGGCGTCGTGCCGCCCACGCTCACATCGCCGAGCACGATCAGATCGGTGCCGGAGTCCGCCTCATCGTCGGCGACGGCCATGCCCGCGCGCACCGCCCGCTCGGCCTCCTCGGCACTGAGTGCGTCCTCGATGTCGATACGTCCGGACCCGCGCCGCACCCGGTGCCCGGCGACCCCGGCGGGCAGCTCGGCCGGGTCGCAGTCGAGCGCCATGTCGATGACGCGTACGGGCACGTCGAGGCGGCGCGCGAGCACCGCCACCGGGCTCTCACCGGCCAGTACGGAACGGACGAGATCGGCGGCGCCGCCCGCGGGCCGCGCCGAGACCCCCAGCTCCGAGACCCCGTGGTCGCCCGCGAACAGCACCACGCGCGGCCGCTCGACCGGCCGGACCGGCACCGAGGACTGGGCCGCCGACAGCCACTCGCCCAGTTCGTCGAGGCGGCCGAGGGCACCGGGCGGCACGGTCTGCCGCTCCCTGCGCTCCTCGGCGTCGCGGCGCACCCCGCCGTCGGGCCGCTCGATCAGGTCGGTGAAGTCGTCGAGATTCAGCGAGCTCATTCGCCGAACAGTACCGGCAGGCACGGCGCCGGTGTTCGAACGGTCCTCGGACGGTTACGACATGTATCGCATGGGGCACATAACGACATTGCCGGACCGATCGCGCCAAAGCCCCCACGTCAGGAGCACGACCATGGACGTCTCCCAGCGGGTCGCCGCACGGCGCCCCGCCTATCTCGCCGCGCTCGCCCAGGGCACCGGGCGCTTCCACGAGCCCCGCCGCGACGACTGCCCCTGGTGCGGCTCCTCGCGGCTGCGGGCCTGGCTGCGCACCACCGACCTGATCCAGCACAAGCCGGGGACGTTCACGCTCGACAGCTGCCGCAACTGCGCCCACTGCTTCCAGAACCCCAGCCTCACCCCGGAAGGCCTGGACTTCTACCACCGGGACTTCTGCCACCGGGACTTCCACCACCAGCTCTCCGGCGTCCGGTCCACCGACAGACGCCACCTCGCCCGCGCCCGCGCCATGCGCGCGTTCGACGAGCCCGAGAGCTGGCTGGACGTCGGCACCGGGCGGGCGTACTTCCCGGTCCTGGCCAGGCAGGTCCTGCCCTACACGTCCTTCGACGGGCTCGACCCGGGCAGGGGCGTCGAGCACGCCGTACGCCGCGGCCGCGTCGAGGAGGGCCACCGCGGCACCCTCACCGGGCTCGCCGACTCCCTCGCCGGCCGCTACGACGCCCTCAGCCTCTTCCACCAGCTGGGCCGCGACGCCGACCCGCGCGCGGAGCTGAGAGCCGCGAAGACCGTGCTGCGCCCCGGCGGCCACCTGATGATCGAGGCCCCCGACCCCGGCTGCCGCTACGCCCGACTGCTCGGCAAGTGGTGGCTCTCGTACTCCCAGCCCCGCCACCTGCACTTCATCCCGCTCACCAACCTCCGCCAGGAGCTGGAGAAACTCGGCTTCACCGTCGTCGGTATCGAGCGCCGCGCCGCCCACGTGCCGGCCGACCTCGGCGGGGCGCTCGCGCTCGTCCTCAACCGCTGCCTGCCCGAGGCGGACGTCCCCTGGCGCGCCAGACCCGTGCCCCCGCTCCGGCTGAAGCTCCGCCGGGCCGCGTGGTGGGCCTGCGCGCCGGCGCTGACCCTCGCCCAGGCCCTCGACAGGCTGCTGGCCCCGCTGCTCACCCGTACCGGCTTCTCCAACACCTACCGGATCATCGCGCGCAGGGGCGAGGGCGACTGACGTACGAAGTGCTCAAGAGGGCCGGATCAGCCGCGCAGCGGGAGCGCCTGGCCCGCCACGACGAGCAGGACGTGCTCGCACTCGGCGGCGAACGCCGCGTTCAGGCGGCCCAGTTCGTCACGGTAGCGGCGGCCCGACGCGGTCGCGGGGACGATGCCGGAGCCGACCTCGTTCGAGACGGCGACGACCGTGCGCCGGGTGGCGCGCACCGCGTCCGCGAGCCCGGCGACCCGCCCCCGCAGCGCCCGCTCGCCGCCGCCCGCCCACTCGGCGTCGTCCCACGCGCCCACCTCGTCCATGGCGTGGGTCAGCCACAGCGACAGGCAGTCGATGAGCAGCGGCGGCCCGGCCTGCGCGAGCAGCGGCACCAGATCGCAGGTCTCCGCGGTCCGCCACGAGCCGGGGCGCCGCTCGCGGTGCAGGCTCACCCGGTCCGCCCACTCGGCGTCGCCGTTCCTGGTCCCGCCCGTCGCGACGTACAGCACGTCGGGGAAGCCCTCCAGGCGCCGCTCGGCCTCCACGGACTTGCCCGAGCGGGCGCCGCCGAGCACGAGGGTGCGGCGCGGCACGTCCGGCACGTCCTCGTAGGCGCCGACGACGAGCGTCGTCCCGTCCGGCACGGCCCGCGCGCCCACGGCGGCGAGACGGCGCGTCAGCTCCCCGCCCTGGGGCACCTCGTGGCCGATGTGGACGGCGATCACATCGGTGGTCGGCCCCACGGCCCCGGCCGCGCGCAGCCGGGCGAGCCCGTCGGGACGCCCGAGGACATCGGCGACGACCATCTCGTACGCGCCGCGCCCGCCCTTCGCCTCGCCGAGGCCGTTCCCGTCGGCGAGCCCCGCGGGCGCGCCGCCCGGCGGCAGATACAGCAGCCGCTCCCCGTCGGGCCCCGTCACCTCGTACCCGGAGCCGGGCGCGTCCAGCGCCACCGTGCGCACCCGGTGGCCGGTCAGGAGCGTCAACTCCCGCCCGTCGGCGCCCCGTACGGGCTGCGGGAGACCGGCCGGGACCTCCACGGCGGGCCCGTCGTGCGGATGGGAGAGCAGCACCTGGCGCACACCGCCGAGCGAGTGCCCCGCGCGGGCGGCCGCGAAGGCGGCGCCGGGCGTGAGGTCGAGCAGCAGGACGCCGTCCACCAGGAGCGCGGTGGCGGCGCGCGCCGCGTCACCGAGAGCGGTCGCACAGGCCGCGCAGGGGCAGCCGGGAAGGGGCAGTCCTTCGGGGGCGCCGGTGCCGAGCAGAGTCAGTTCCACACGAAGATCCTCCCGCGTCGGGTCCGGCGCCGCGCGCCCGGCTACGCTTCAAGCGGATTCAGGCGGTTTCCACGAGACCGCTACGGACCTTCGGGAGGCTGACATGGCGGCATGGACGTGGCGGTTCGAGAAGGCGGACGGGACGGAGGTCCAGCCCGCCGTGGAGCCCGAGGACTTCACCACGCAGGGCGACGCCGAGTCCTGGATCGGTGAGTACTGGAAGGCGCTGGCCGACGGCGGCGCCGACCAGGTGACCCTCTTCGAGGACGCGAGCGAGATCTACGGCCCGATGAGCCTGCACATGCAGGAGGAAGTCCAGGGCTAGCGGTACGCGGCACAGTGAGGGAGGCGGTGGCCGGACCCCGGCCACCGCCTCCCTCATGCACTCCGCACAGGCTCTAGTCCCGCACCCCGCACAGATGCAGCAGCGCGGCGACCCGACGATAGGGCTCGGTGCGTCCGGCCCGCTCCTCGGCGGCCAGCAGCGCCTCCAGCTCCCACTCGGCGGGCAGCGGTTCCTCGTCGTGGACGGTGTCCGTGAAGACCCGTACGCCGTACCAGACCTGGAGCGGCGCGGCGATCCCCGCCAGCGTCGCCGACAGCGCGTCGAGCCGGTCGGCCCGCACGTCGAGGCCGAGCCCGTCGCGGTACGTGACGGAGTCGAAGGCGGCCATCGCCCCGCTCCAGTCACCGCCGAGCCCCGGCCGCATGGCCAGCGCGTCCGCGTTCCGCACGAGGAGCGAGAGCAGCCCCCCGGGGGCCAGCATCCGGGCGAGACCCGCCAGCAGGGCGTCGGGCTCATCGGCGTACATCAGGACGCCGTGGCAGAGCACCACGTCGAAGCTGCCCGGCAGGAAGTGCACACCGGTCTGGTGGCCGTCGCCCTGGACGAGCCGCACCCGCCCCTGGATGCCCTCGGGCTCCTCGGCGAGCGCCTCGCGCGCGGCGGCGATCATCGCGGGGTCCTGCTCGACCCCCGTCACCTTGTGCCCGGCACGGGCGAGCCGTAGCGCCTGCGTGCCCCGGCCCATGCCGACGTCGAGCACCCGCAGCCGCTGCCCCACGGGGAAGCGCGCCGCTATCTGCTCGTCGAGCTGCCGGGCCACGAGCTCCTGGCGTACGGCACCGCGCAGACCACCCGGCCCCGCCGGCCGGTCCGCGGCCCCGCCGGTGACTCCGCTCAGGGCCGCTCTCCGCGCTTGACCTGCGGCTTCGGAAGCCTCAGCCGGCGCATCTGGAGCGTACGCATCAGGGCGTAGGCGACGGCGCCCTTCCTGTTCTCGTTCGGGAAGCGCTCGGCCAGGCGCTTCTTGAGGCGGAACGCCGTGGCGACGGAGTCGGCGATGATCAGCACGATCACGAAGAGCCAGAGCAGCAGCGCGATGTTCTGCAACTGGGGCACGCGGACCATGCTCAGGACGAGGATGATCACCGCGAGCGGCAGGAAGAACTCCGCGATGCAGAAGCGCGAGTCGACGAAGTCGCGCGCGAACTTGCGCACGGGTCCCTTGTCACGGGCGGGCAGGAACCGCTCGTCACCGCTGGCCAGCGCCTCGCGCTGCTTCGCCATCTGCGTGCGGCGCTCGTCGCGCTGCCGTTTCGCCGCCTCCTTGCGCGTCGTCGGCGTATTGGTCACGCTGCGGCGCTGCGACTGTGCCATGGCGCGCTTGGGGGTGGGGCGGCCCTTGGGGGCCTGCGGGTCACGGGGCTGCGTGGAGTCGGTCACCGGCGCCTGGGCGGTCGGGGCCTTCTCTTCCTTGGATCGGCTACGGAACACAAAATCCAAGGGTACGGGGTGCGACGGCATGGACCCCAGCCGCACGGGGAACGATCCGGCAACGCCGGGCGTCTTGATTTACGTGCCTAAGGGGACGTAGCAGGCGGTATCCAGCCGGTTCGGGGGTGCACCTACTCCTTACGCCGGATCAGGGCCGTACGCAGTCGTCCTTGGGGATGAGCGCATCCGCACGCGAACAGTGCGGTAATGGATGCAGGGCCCGTACTGTGGGTTCTGAGCAGTACCTGGAGCTGGAAGTCCGTCAGAAGGGGGCGCGCGAAGCCCATGAGCGGTGTCATGAAGCGTATGGGGATGATCTTCCGCGCGAAGGCGAACAAAGCCCTTGACCGGGCCGAGGACCCGCGCGAAACCCTCGATTACTCGTACCAGAAGCAGCTGGAGCTGCTGCAGAAGGTCCGCCGCGGCGTCGCCGACGTGGCGACCTCCCGCAAGCGCCTCGAATTGCAGCTGGCCCAGCTCAACAAGCAGTCCTCCACCCTTGAGGACCAGGGCCGCAAGGCCCTCGCCCTCGGCCGTGAGGACCTGGCCCGCGAAGCCCTCTCCCGGCGGGCCGCGCTCCAGCAGCAGGTCACCGACCTGGAGACGCAGCACCAGACGCTCCAGGGCGAGGAGGAGAAGCTCACCCTCGCGGCGCAGCGACTCCAGGCCAAGGTCGACGCCTTCCGTACGAAGAAGGAGACGATCAAGGCCACGTACACCGCCGCCCAGGCGCAGACCCGCATCGGCGAGGCCTTCTCCGGCATCTCCGAGGAGATGGGCGACGTCGGCATGGCCATCCAGCGCGCCGAGGACAAGACCGCGCAGCTCCAGGCGCGGGCCGGCGCGATCGACGAGCTGCTCGCCTCCGGTGCCCTCGACGACTCCTCCGGCCTCGCCAAGGACGACATCCAGTCCGAGCTGGATCGCCTCTCCGGTGGTACTGATGTAGAGCTGGAACTGCAGCGCATGAAGGCGGAGCTCGCGGGGGGCTCCAGCAGCGGACAGCAGGCGATCGAGGGTGGCCAGGGCCGGCCGCAGTCGCAGCAGCAGCCGCAGGACACCCCGCGCTTCGACAAGCAGTAGCGCGCAGGAGCTGGCAGCAGCGAGCAGGAGCCGAGGAGGGCGACATGATCGTACGGATCATGGGGGAGGGGCAGGTGAAGCTGGCCGACAGCCACTTCGCCGAGCTGAACAAGCTGGACGACGAACTGCTGGAGGAGATGGAGGGCGGCGACTCCGTCGGCTTCCGTCGCACGCTGCACGCGCTCCTGGACAAGGTCCGGGAGCTCGGCGAACCCCTCCCGGACGACGCCCTCGAACCGTCCGAACTGATCCTTCCCGCCCCGGACGCGACGATCGACGAGGTCCGGCAGATGCTGAGCGACGACGGCCTGATCCCCGGCTGATCCACAGGCGCGGCGGACCCGCAGCGGGAGACACACAGAAGAGCGGGAAGTGACCACGCTAGGTAAAGGCCGCTGCTGGGCCCGGACGCACCCGCTGGCGGTGGACGCGGCGCTGGCCACCGTCGTCCTTGTCTGCATGGTCGTCGGCTCCTTCGCCGAGCCCTACGGAGAGCACGGCCCCACCTGGGGCACCCGCACCCCCGACGCCCCCAGCCTGCTCCTGATGGCCCTCGGCGCCCTCGCGCTGGTCTTCCGCCGCCGCGCCCCCTGGGCGGTGCTCGCCGTGACCTGTGCCGCCTCCATCACGGAGCTGCTCACGGGCGACCCCCGCGCCCCCGTCGTGATGTGCGCGGTCATCGCGCTGTTCACCGTCGCCGCCACCACCGACCGCTCCACGACCTGGCGGATCGGCCTGGTCACCATGGCGGGCCTCACCGGCGTCGCGATGCTCTCGGGACCGCTGCCCTGGTACGCCCAGGAGAACCTCGGCATCTTCGCCTGGACCGGCATGGCCGCCGCCGCGGGCGACGCGGTGCGCAGCCGCCGCGCCTTCGTGGACGCCATCAGGGAGCGCGCCGAGCGGGCCGAGCGCACCCGGGAGGAAGAGGCCAGGCGCCGCGTCGCCGAGGAGCGGCTGCGCATCGCCCGTGATCTGCACGACGTGGTCGCCCACCACATCGCCCTGGTCAACGTGCAGGCGGGCGTCGCCGCGCACGTCATGGACAAGCGGCCCGACCAGGCGAAGGAAGCCCTCTCGCACGTACGCGACGCCAGCCGCTCCGCGCTCAACGAACTCCGCGCCACCGTCGGCCTGTTGCGGCAGACCGGCGACCCAGAGGCGCCCACCGAACCCGCCCCCGGCCTGCACCGGCTCGACGAGCTCGTCGAGACGTTCCGCAACGCGGGCCTGCCCGTGGAGGTGGCCCTCGGGCAGGTCGGCCTCGACCTGCCCGCGGCCGTCGACCTCGCCGCGTTCAGGATCATCCAGGAGGCGCTCACCAACGTACAGAAGCACGCGGGGCGCGACGCCAAGGCCGAGGTCAGCGTCGTCCGCGTGGGCCCGAACGTCGAGGTCACCGTCATCGACGACGGCCCCGGCCACGGCAAGGGCGGCGACGGCGAGAAGAAGCACAACACCGACGGCGGCGGCCACGGCCTGCTCGGCATGCGCGAACGCGTCACGGCCCTCGGCGGCAGCTGCTCCGCGGGCCCCCGCTACGGCGGCGGCTTCCGCGTCCATGCGATCCTGCCCGTCGTCACCCCCGTCACCACAGCAGAGGGAGGGACCGCGTGACGATCCGCGTACTGCTCGCCGACGACCAGGCGCTGCTGCGCAGCGCGTTCAAGGTGCTCGTCGACTCCGAGCCCGACATGGAGGTGGTCGGCGAGGCGTCCGACGGCGCCGAGGCGGTGCGGCTCGCCAGGTCGGAGCGGGCCGACGTGGTCCTGATGGACATCCGCATGCCCGGCACGGACGGTCTCGCCGCCACCCGTGAGATCAGCGCCGACCCGGCCCTGACCCACGTACGCGTGGTGATGCTGACGACCTTCGAGGTCGACGAGTACGTGGTGCAGTCGCTGCGCGCGGGCGCCTCCGGGTTCCTCGGCAAGGGCGCGGAGCCCGACGAGCTCCTCGGCGCCATCCGCATAGCCGCGGCGGGCGAGGCGCTGCTCTCGCCGGTGGCCACCAAGGGGCTGATCGCCAAGTTCCTTGCCCAGGGCGACGGTCCGGACGGGGACGCGCCGGCGCGGGCCGAGCGGCTCGCCGCGCTCACCACCCGTGAGCGGGAGGTCCTCGTACAGGTCGCAGGCGGCCACTCGAACGACGAGATCGCCGAGCGCCTCGAAGTCAGCCCGCTCACCGTGAAGACCCATGTGAACCGCGCGATGGCGAAGCTCGGCGCGCGCGACCGGGCCCAACTGGTCGTCATCGCCTACGAATCAGGTCTGGTGCGCCCAAGGGTGGAGTGACGCGAGGGACGGCGTACTGCGCACGCGGGAGGCGGGGCGTGACAAATGACCGCGGCAGGCTCCGCCAGGGCGAGCAGGAAGCCCTGAACACCGAGCAGGAGTCGAAGCTCGGCACCAGCCGGTCTCAACCCCGCGCGGTGGAAGGGACGTCCCTCTCCTCAAGGGGCGTCCCTTGCGTGTTCCGCGTCAGGCGCAGCGCCAGCACGGCCAGCGCGCTGCACAGGGCCATCCCGCAGAACAGCGGTACCGCCGTGTGCTCCCCGCCGAGCCCCACCAGCGGCGCGACCACCGCGCCCAGCGCGCTCTGCGCCGTGCCGAGCAGCGCGGAGCCCACCCCGGACGCGTAGGCACTGGGCGCGGTGCTGAAGGAGCGTAGAACGCGGTAAGGGGCGCCCGCGATGGCGGACGCCCCTTACATCACCACAAGAAACCCGAGACCTACGGCAGCGCCAGCATCCGCTCCAGCGCCAGCTTCGCGAACTGCTCGGTCTCCCGGTCCACCTCGATCTGGTTGACGAGGTTGCCCTCGGCCAGCGACTCCAGCGTCCAGACCAGGTGCGGCAGGTCGATCCGGTTCATGGTCGAGCAGAAGCAGACCGTCTTGTCGAGGAAGACGATCTCCTTGTCCTCGGCGGCGAAACGATTCGCCAGGCGGCGTACGAGATTCAGCTCGGTCCCGATGGCCCACTTCGACCCGGCGGGCGCGGCCTCCAGGGTCTTGATGATGTGCTCCGTGGAGCCCACGTAGTCGGCGGCGGCCACGACCTCGTGCTTGCACTCCGGGTGCACCAGGACGTTCACGCCCGGTATCCGCGCGCGGACGTCCTCGACCGACTCCAGCGAGAAGCGGCCGTGCACCGAGCAGTGCCCGCGCCACAGGATCATCTTCGCGTCGCGCAGCTGCTCGGCGGTCAGGCCGCCGTTCGGCTTGTGCGGGTTGTAGAGCACGCAGTCGTCGAGCGAGAAGCCCATGTCGCGCACGGCGGTGTTGCGGCCCAGGTGCTGGTCGGGCAGGAAGAGCACCTTCTCGCCCTGGTCGTACGCCCACTCCAGGGCGCGCTTGGCGTTCGACGACGTACAGATGGTGCCGCCGTGCTTGCCGGTGAACGCCTTGATGTCGGCCGAGGAGTTCATGTACGAGACGGGGACGACCTGCTCGGCGACGCCGGCCTCGGTCAGCACGTCCCAGCACTCGGCGACCTGCTCCGCGGTGGCCATGTCGGCCATCGAGCAGCCGGCGGCCAGGTCGGGCAGTACGACCTTCTGGTCGTCCGTCGTCAGGATGTCCGCGGACTCGGCCATGAAGTGCACACCGCAGAAGACGATGTACTCGGCGGCGGGCCGAGCGGCGGCGTCGCGTGCCAGCTTGAAGGAGTCACCGGTCACATCCGCGAACTGGATGACCTCGTCGCGCTGGTAGTGGTGGCCGAGGACGAAGACCTTGTCGCCGAGCTTCTCCTTGGCGGCCCGGGCGCGCTCCACCAGGTCCGGGTCGGAGGGGGACGGCAGGTCGCCGGGGCACTCGACGCCGCGCTCGCTCTTCGGGTCGGCCTCGCGGCCGAGCAGCAGCAGCGCGAGGGGCGTGGGCTGGACGTCGAGGTCCACGGGGGACTGGGCGGTGGTCACGACGACACCTACCCTTTCTCTTCTGCAGACGACTTTTCGTCTAATTGACGTTATCTATCATAACCGCTTCACGTCAGTTTGACGATGCCCATAGTGTCGATGTGACGCATTCGCCGGTCCATGGACCGGTGCCCCCAGGGAAACCATGTGCGAGCATGAAGGGGTAAGACGTAAGCGCTCGGCCCGGAATGAATCCGGGGCCCCGCCGGTTGCAACCGTCGGCAAGCAGTCTCCGTACAACCCGGGAGAGAAGCAGATGTCCGTATCGGACGAGACCACCACCGTGAACGACGGCATCCTCCTGTCGGACGCCGCCGCCGGCAAGGTGAAGGGCCTGCTGGAGCAGGAGGGCCGGGACGACCTGGCGCTGCGCGTCGCCGTCCAGCCCGGCGGCTGCTCGGGCCTGCGTTACCAGCTGTTCTTCGACGAGCGCACGCTCGACGGCGACGTCGTCAAGGACTTCGACGGCGTCAAGGTCGTCACCGACCGGATGAGCGCTCCCTACCTGGGCGGCGCCTCCATCGACTTCGTCGACACCATCGAGAAGCAGGGCTTCACGATCGACAACCCCAACGCCACGGGCTCCTGCGCCTGCGGCGACTCCTTCAGCTGACCCTGAAGGCGCATGGACACACGCGTACGACCGCGGCGGCCCCCTGAGCCTCAGGGGGCCGCCGCGGTCATGCGTACCGCTACCGCTCCAGCGGGCCGCTCCAGTCGGCGCGTCTACTTCCGCCGTACGGTCTCGCCCGAGCCGGTCACGACCTTGCGATCGCCCAGCGGCTTGTCCAGCGTGACCGTCTGCGAGAGCTCCTTGGCGACCATGATGCAGACCTCGTCCTTCTGCTTGGTCTCCGTGACCGCGACCTTCACGCGGTCACCGTCCTCGCTCGCCGACGCGGCGTAGTCGGCGCACGCGCTGCCCCAGAAGTGCACGGTCAGGGACGTGCCGTCGGCGGTGTAGGACTCGATGGCCGCCTTGCGCGTGCTCTCCCCGCCACCGGGCTTCTCGGTGGGCGAGGGGGCATCGGGGCTGCTGGGCGAGGTCAGATACTTGGGTGCGACCGCCGGGTGCGTCACGGTGAAGGTGTCGCGCGCTCCCTGCGGCTTCATCTCGAACAGCCACGACGGTACGAGGGTCTGCCGGCCGTCCACGAAGTGCGTGGCGAGCCCGAACGTGGCGCCGCTGACGGCCACCGGCCGCGGCTTCGGGGGCGCGGACGACGGGTCGCAGGGCGCCTGCTTCGAGCCGCCGCCGCCCTCCGTCTTGGTGCTGTCGTCGACGTGCGGCACCGGAGTCGCACAGCCGCCGATGCCGACGCGTCCGCCGCCGCCGATCGAGTTCAGCCGGTCCAGGCTCTCCTGGGCGCTGATCACCGGGTACGTGGCGCCCTTGACGGGCTCCTTCAACTGTCCGCTGCCGCCCACCACGTGGCCGTCCGCGCCGACCTGGATGCCGGTCGACCAGCCGTAGGTCGGCAGGCCGTCGATCTTCGGGTCGGCGTTCACCACCCGTACGGCGCCCATCAGTTGGCGGGCGTCCAGCTTCGCGTCGTCCTGGCCGAGCGCCTTGAGGACCGGTGCCGCCGCGTCCTTGGCGGCCTGCTCGCCGACGGCACCGGCCGCGTCGTCCGCGTCGCCGTTCGGCGCGGTGGAGGTGCCTGAACAGGGCTTGCCCTTGGGGCAGTCGTCCGTGCCGCCCACGCCGTGCCGGGCGTACGTCCAGGTGCCGGGCGCCTGCTTGTTCACCTGGAGCGAGGGGCCCGAACCGTCCTTGTCCTGCCCCACCCGCCAGGCGCCGTCCCGTACGGTCGGCGTGCCGGAGACGCCGAGCGCCTCGGCCAGCGCCGCCACTTCGGCGCGAGTGACCTCGCCGCGCGCGTGATGGACGGCGGCCGACTCCGGGCCCTTGGGCAGCTTGCCGGTCGCCCTGTACGTGACGCCGCTCGGGTCCGGCTCGCCCGGCGCGATGCCGCTGGTGCCGTCTCCGGTGCCGCTCCCGGTGCCGCCGCTCTGCCGGTCGCCGACCGGGTAGCCGTCCAGCGCGAGCGGCGGCGGATCGCCGCCGTCCCCCGCGGGGGCCCCATCGCTGCCCCGGTCGCCGCCACCGCCACCGCCGGACGCGGTCGCGGCGAAGTACGCGCCACCGCCGCCGATCAGCAGCACCGTGGCCGCGACCGAGGCGACGGCGAGACGGGCACGCCGCCGCCGCGGCTCGGCCGCCTCATGAACGGATCGCTCGGTGCTCACCGCATCGCTCCTTCGACTGCACTGCTGTCCCTGGAAACCCACAGGCGGGCTTCGTCGTATTCCAGTTCCCCTTTACGGGGGACGGCGATGGGACGCGGCGGGGGAGCGCACGGTTCCCTGTACGCGTACCGGGCCCCGGGACCAGTCTCCCTCAGTCGCCGTACTCGGACATCCCGTCGATGAGCCGGGCGGAGGACGGCGGCACGGTGACGCCGTGGATCAGGGACGGCGGCACGGGGGCGGCCGCGGCCGCGGCGGGCACCGCCCAGTGCGGAGCCATGCGGGCGCAGTCGCCGCGCAGCGTCTCCATGCTCTCCGGAGTCTCGCGGGTCGCGCGGGCCTTGCGGGTCGCGCGGGCCTTGCGGGTCTCGGCGGGGAGCGCGGCGGAGGAACGCTTCATGACGACATCCTTCGAGATAACGGTCATAACGGCACCGTAAGCATCTGGCCGCCCAGGAAAAAGCCCTACTATTGGGTAGTTTTGCCTCTTCAGGGTGGGTGTCTCGACCCGGTAGCGTGAACTGTCAACCCCTCCTCTCCTCCACAGGAGCACCCAGCCGTGCGTATCGCAGTCACCGGCTCCATCGCCACCGACCACCTGATGACCTTCCCCGGCCGCTTCGCCGACCAGCTGGTCGCCGATCAGCTGCACACGGTCTCCCTCTCCTTCCTGGTCGACGCCCTCGACGTCCGCAGGGGAGGCGTGGCCGCCAACATCACCTTCGGCATGGGGCAGCTCGGCACCCACCCGATCCTGGTCGGCGCCGCGGGCTCCGACTTCGACGAGTACCGCGCCTGGCTCGACCGGCACGGCGTGGACACCGCCTCGGTCCGGATCTCCGAGACGCTGCACACCGCCCGCTTCGTCTGCACCACGGACGCCGACCACAACCAGATCGGCTCCTTCTACACGGGCGCCATGAGCGAGGCGCGCCTCATCGAGCTGAAGACCGTCGCCGACCGCGTCGGCGGGCTCGACCTCGTCCTGATCGGCGCCGACGACCCGGAGGCGATGCTCCGCCACACCGAGGAGTGCCGCACCCGTGCGATCCCCTTCGCCGCGGACTTCTCGCAGCAGATCGCCCGCATGGACGGCGAGGAGATCCGCACCCTCCTCGACGGCGCCACGTACCTCTTCTCCAACGAGTACGAGAAGGGCCTCATCGAGTCCAAGACGGGCTGGACCGACGCCGAGATCCTGTCGAAGGTCGGCCACCGCGTGACGACCCTCGGCTCGCGCGGCGTACGCATCGAGGCCGTCGGCCAGGACCCGATCGAGGTCGGCGTGCCGGAGGAGAAGGCCAAGGTCGAGCCGACCGGCGTCGGCGACGCGTTCCGCGCGGGCTTCCTCTCGGGCCTGTCCTGGGGCGTCTCCCACGAACGCGCCGCCCAGCTCGGCTGCATGCTCGCCACCCTGGTCATCGAGAACGTGGGCACCCAGGAGTACGAGCTGCACCGCACCGACTTCATGGACCGCTTCACCAAGGCGTACGGCCATCAGGCCGCCGGTGAGGTCCGGGCGCACCTCGCCTAGTCACGAGCTCCGGCGGACCACATACGCGGCGCCGTGGTCCGCCGGCCGCTCACCCACGTACTCCTGCCCGCGCATCTCGCACCACGCCGGGATGTCGAGCCGCGCCGCCTCGTCGTCCGCGAGCACGGTCACCGTCCCGCCGACCGGGACGTCCCCGATGACCTTGGCGAGTTCGATGACGGGGACCGGGCACCGCTTGCCGAGCGCGTCGACGACGAGCGACTCCCCTTCCGTACGGGCCTGAGCCCCGACCGGGGCGCCCAGCTTCTCCCGCACCCCGGCCACGACGCCGGGCAGCACCTCCAGGAACCGTTCCACCTCCGCGGCATCGGTCCCGACGGGCAGCGAGACCCGGATGTTGCCCTCGCTCAGCACCCCCATCGCCCTGAGCACATGGCTCGGCGTCAGCGTGGAGCTGGTGCACGACGACCCGGACGACACGGAGAAGCCCGCCCGGTCCAGCTCATGCAGCACGGTCTCCCCGTCGACATAGAGACAGGAGAAGGTGACCAGGTGCGGAAGGCGCCGCACCGGATCGCCCACCACCTCCACATCCGGCACGAGCCCGGGCACCCGCGCCCTGATCCGCTCCGTCAGCTCCCGCAGCCGCGCGCCCTCCGCCGCGGCCTCGGCCCGCACCGCCCGCAGCGAGGCGGCCGCCGCGACGACCGCCGGAATGTTCTCGAACCCGGCGGCGCGCCCCGACTCCCGCTCGTCGACGGGCCCTTGCACGGCGAAGCGCACCCCTTTCCGTACGGCGAGAAGTCCGACACCGGCCGGTCCGCCCCATTTATGGGCACTGCCGGTCAGCAGCGACCAGTCCCCTTCGACGCGGCCCCAGGCCAGCGACTGCGCCGCGTCCACGAGGAGCGGCACCCCGGCCGCGCGACAGGCCGCCGCCACCTCCGCCACCGGCTGCTCGGTGCCCACCTCGTGGTTGGCCGACTGCAGACAGGCGAGCGCGGTGTCCTCGCGCAGCGCGGCGGCGTACACCTCCGGATCGACCGCCCCGCCCCGGTCCACCGGCACCCGGGTGACCGCCGCGCCGCCGGCCTCGTGGGCCTGAGCCGAATGGAGCACCGACGAGTGTTCGACGGCCGACACGATCAGGTGGCTTCCGGCGCGGCGGCGCCCGGCCAGCGCCCCCGCGATCCCGGAGTGCACGGCACGGGTGCCGGACGAGGTGAAGACCAGCTCGTCGGCCCGGCACCCCACGGCATCGGCGGCCGCCTCCCGCGCCGCGTCGAGCAACAGCCGGGCCCGCCGCCCCTCGCGATACAGCCGCCCCGGATCGGCCCACCCCTCATCGAGCGAGGCCAGCAGGGCCTGCCGGGCAACGGGATGAAGGGGAGCGGAGGAGGCAACATCGAAGTAGGACACACGGCAACGCTAGACGGTGCGCTTGCTGAGAAGCGCCCCTAGGGGAGCGCCCTGCAGGGGCCGCTCCCCTAGGGGCGCGAGGAACGGCGCGACCAGCCCCACCGAGCCCGCGCCCGCGGACCCACAGATTCCGCCGAGCTCCTGGGCGCCCGACCCGCCGTCAGAAAGCCCCGACAGCGCGCCGCCCCACCCTTCGGAGTGACCCGCGGCGCGTTAGGCACCCTCCCCGCGCGACCCCAAATAGCGTCCAGTAGGGTTTGGTCCGCATAAACATCCAAACCCCTGCCCGACGCAGAGGGCGGCGACCTACCAGAGAGAAGGCCGCAGCCGACCGCGCGGGCGAGACTCTCGGGAAGGCGCTACGTGAGTCCCAACGGCTCCGACCGCTCGTCGCGGCGCCCGATGCGGCGGAAGCTGCCGCAGGTGCTGACTGCGGGCCTGATCCTGGCGACCGCCACCGGTTGCACATACAAGGATTTCCCCCGCCTTGGAATGCCCACCCCGGTAACGGAAGAGGCTCCGCGGATTCTCTCCCTCTGGCAGGGCTCGTGGGCGGCAGCGCTCGCCACGGGCGTGCTGGTCTGGGGCCTGATCCTGTGGAGCGTCATCTTCCACCGGCGCAGCCGCACCAAGGTGGAAGTTCCTGTTCAGACCCGTTACAACATGCCCATCGAGGCGCTGTACACGGTCGTCCCCCTCATCATCGTCTCCGTGCTCTTCTACTTCACGGCACGTGACGAGTCGAAGCTCCTGAAGCTCGAGGAGAAGCCGGCCCACACGATCAACGTGGTCGGCTACCAGTGGAGCTGGGGCTTCAACTACGTAGAGAACGTTCCGGGCGCCGGCAAGGAAAACGCCAAGACGTCCAAGGACCTGGAGGCCATCCCGGAGAGGTTCCGCAAGGACTTCCCGGCCAAGGCCAACGGCGTCTACGAAGTCGGCACGCCCGGCGAACGGAACCCCCAGAACGGCAACCCCGGCCCGACCCTCTGGCTCCCCAAGGGCGAGAAGGTCCGCTTCGTGCTCACCTCGCGTGACGTCATCCACTCCTTCTGGGTGGTGCCGTTCCTCATGAAGCAGGACGTCATCCCGGGCCACACCAACGCCTTCGAGGTGACTCCGAACAAGGAGGGCACCTTCATGGGCAAGTGCGCCGAGCTCTGCGGCGTCGACCACTCCCGGATGCTCTTCAACGTCAAGGTCGTCTCCCCCGAGCGCTACAAGCAGCACCTCGAGGACCTGGTGAAGAAGAACCAGACCGGTTACATCCCGGCCGGCATCGAGCAGACGCCCCACGAGAAGAACCGGGAGACGAACAACCTGTGAGCATCCTCAACGAACCCCAGGGTGCCGCGGCAGCACCAACAGACTCGTACGAGAACGAGCTGCCGGTCAGGCGCAGGCGGCCGGGCAACGTCGTCATCAAGTGGCTGACCACCACTGACCACAAGACGATCGGCACGCTCTATCTGGTCACGTCGTTCGCGTTCTTCTGCATCGGCGGAGTGATGGCGCTCTTCATGCGCGCCGAACTCGCCCGCCCGGGTACGCAGATCATGACGAACGAGCAGTTCAACCAGGCGTTCACGATGCACGGCACGATCATGCTGCTGATGTTCGCGACGCCGCTGTTCGCCGGCTTCGCGAACTGGATCATGCCGCTGCAGATCGGCGCGCCCGACGTCGCCTTCCCGCGGCTGAACATGTTCGCCTACTGGCTCTACCTGTTCGGCTCGCTCATCGCGGTCGGCGGTTTCCTCACGCCGAACGGCGCGGCCGACTTCGGCTGGTTCGCCTACAGCCCGCTCTCGGACGCCGTCCGCTCCCCAGGCATCGGCGCCGACATGTGGATCATGGGTCTGGCCTTCTCCGGCTTCGGCACGATCCTCGGCTCGGTCAACTTCATCACCACCATCATCTGCATGCGCGCGCCGGGCATGACCATGTTCCGCATGCCGATCTTCGTGTGGAACGTGCTGCTCACCGCCGTGCTGGTGCTGCTGGCCTTCCCGGTCCTGGCCGCCGCGCTGTTCGCCCTGGAGGCGGACCGCAAATTCGGTGCCCATATCTTCGACGCGGCCAATGGCGGCGCCTTGCTCTGGCAACACCTCTTCTGGTTCTTCGGCCATCCAGAGGTGTACATCATCGCGTTGCCATTCTTCGGAATCATTTCCGAGGTCATCCCGGTCTTCTCCCGAAAGCCGATGTTCGGCTACATGGGTCTGATCGCCGCGACGATCGCCATCGCGGGTCTGTCCGTGACGGTGTGGGCGCACCACATGTACGTCACAGGCGGCGTGCTGTTGCCGTTCTTCTCGTTCATGACATTCCTCATCGCGGTGCCGACCGGTGTGAAGTTCTTCAACTGGATCGGCACCATGTGGAAGGGGTCACTGAGTTTCGAGACCCCGATGCTGTGGGCGGTCGGCTTCCTGATCACCTTCACCTTCGGTGGTCTGACGGGCGTCATCCTGGCCTCGCCGCCGATGGACTTCCACGTCTCGGACTCGTACTTTGTGGTGGCGCACTTCCACTACGTGGTCTTCGGCACCGTGGTCTTCGCGATGTTCTCCGGCTTCCACTTCTGGTGGCCGAAGTTCACCGGCAAGATGCTGGACGAGCGCCTCGGCAAGATCACCTTCTGGACGCTGTTCGTGGGCTTCCACGGCACGTTCCTCGTCCAGCACTGGCTGGGCGCCGAGGGCATGCCGCGCCGCTACGCCGACTACCTCGACGCCGACGGCTTCACCGCGCTGAACACGATCTCGACGATCAGCTCGTTCCTGCTCGGCCTGTCGATCCTGCCGTTCTTCTACAACATCTGGAAGACGGCCAAGTACGGCAAGAAGATCGAGGTCGACGACCCGTGGGGTTACGGCCGTTCGCTGGAGTGGGCGACGTCCTGCCCGCCGCCGCGGCACAACTTCATCACGCTGCCGCGCATCCGCAGTGAATCGCCGGCCTTCGACCTGCACCACCCGGACATCGCCGCCCTCGGTCAGATCGAGAACGCCGGGCAGAAGGACACCGCGCTGTTCGGTGGCGACAAGGAGGCCGCGAAGTGAAGATCCAGGGCAAGCTGTTCATCTGGCTGAGCGTCTTCGTCCTCGTCATGGCGATCGTCTATGGCGTGTGGTCGAAGGAGCCCGCCGGTACCACGGCGCTCTTCCTGGCCTTCGGCCTGTGCATCATGATCGGCTACTACCTGGCCTTCACGGCCCGGCGGGTCGACGCCTCCGCCCAGGACGACAAGGAAGCGGACGTCGCGGACGAGGCCGGCGAAGTGGGCTTCTTCAGCCCGCACAGCTGGCAGCCGCTCTCCCTGGCCATCGGTGGCGCGCTCGCCTTCCTGAGCATCGCCATCGGCTGGTGGCTGATGTACTTCTCGGCTCCCCTCCTGCTCATCGGTCTGTGGGGCTGGGTCTTCGAGTACTACCGCGGCGAGAACCAGACCCAGTGAGTCTGTAGTTCACGAGCCGCACCGAGGGGCCCGGACACTCCGTCAGGAGTGTCCGGGCCCCTCGGCGTGTCGCGCCCGGCCCTCGGACGGGTCACTCACCGCGCCGGACCCGATGAACGTCCCTACCGTGTGTTTATGAGCCACTCACCGCGAATCCGCACGGTACTGAGCTGCACGACGCTGGTGGCCGCCCTCGGTGCGGGGACCACGGCATGCGGCAGCTCCGACGGCCACCCGCTCTCGGCGAAGCCGTACGACGCGGCCGGCCAGATCGACTTCAACGGCCCGGTGGGCAGCGAGAAGGCGGACCCGGACAAGCCGCTGGAGGTCACCGCGCAGGGCGAGGACGGACGCATCACCGATGTGACGGCCACCGACGCGACGGGCCGGTACGTGGCGGGTGAACTCTCCGCGGACGGCGCCCGGTGGCACAGCACCACGCCGCTGGCGGCCGGCGCCCACTACACGGTGCGGGTGAGCACGGAGGACGAGGAGGGCTCGCCGGGCCGCAAGGTCATGACCTTCGACACCGACACGCCCGCCGAGAAGAAGCGGCTGAAGGTCACCTTCGGCCCCGAGGCGGGCAAGTACGGCGTCGGACAGCCCGTCATCGCCACGCTCGACGCCGAGGTGAGGGGCAAGAAGGCCAGGGCCACCGTCGAGCGCGCCCTGAAGGTCAGATCGGTGCCCGCGGTCGAGGGCGCCTGGCACTGGGTGGACGACAAGACGCTGCACTACCGCCCCAAGGAGTACTGGCCCACCCAGGCGACGATCAGCGTGTCCAGCAACCTGGAGGGCATCAAGGTCGACGACAAGCTGTGGGGCGCCGACGCCAAGCCCCTGAAGTTCACCACCGGCGACCGGATCGAGGCCGTGACGGACGCCTCGTCCCACTGGATGACGGTCTACCGCAACGGCGAGGAGATCAACTCGATCCCGGTGACCACGGGCAAGCCCGGCTACTCCACCCGCAACGGCGTCAAGGTCGTACTGGGCAAGGAGTACTCCGTACGTATGACCAGTGCCAGCATCGGCGCGGCGGACTTCTACGACAAGCAGGTCTACTACGCGACGCGGGTCACCGACTCCGGCGAGTACGTGCACGCCGCGCCCTGGTCGGTCGGCTCGCAGGGCTATGCCAACACCAGCCACGGCTGCACGGGCATGAGCACCGGGAACGCCGCCTGGTTCTACGAGACCGTGCGCCAGGGCGACCTCGTGAAGGTCGTCAACAGCTCCGGTGAGGACATGCCGACGTTCGGCAACGGCCTCGGCGACTGGAACATGGGCTGGAAGAGCTGGCGCCAGGGCAGCGCGCTGCTCTCCGGCACCAGGGAAGGCCCCACGGCGGCCGACGCGGCCCGACTGCGGCCGCGGGTCTAGCGAGGCCGCAGAAGCCGGTACAGAGGGCCGCGGAGAAGCCCTGCCCCGTCAGGCGCGCACGGCCCGGCTGCTGCGCAGCAGGGCGGCCAGTGCGTCCGCGAACTCCACGGGATCGACCGGAAGGGTCACCGCCGCTTCCGCGCGGCTCCAGGTGGCCAGCCAGGCGTCCTGAGGGCGTCCGATGAGCAGCAGCACGGGCGGCGCCTGGAAGATCTCGTCCTTGATCTGGCGGCACACGCCCATGCCGCCCGCGGGCTTCGCCTCGCCGTCCAGCACACAGACGTCCACCCCGCCCCCGTCCAGCTCCTTGAGCACGGCGGGCAGCGTCGCGCACTCGATGAACTCGACCTCGGGAACATCCGTCGCCGGCCTGCGCCCGGTGGCCAACCGGACTTGCTCGCGGGTGCTCGCGTTGTCGCTGTAGACCAGCACCGTGGCGGTCGGCTGCATTGTTCCTCCAGTACGTGAGTACGTCGAGCAGTGCTCGCGGATGCTACTCCTCCCGACACCCCGTCAACAGCGGTTCGGACAGGCCTCCGCTGGGCCATACGGGCAGGACACACCCCGCAGACACTCCGAACGGCACCCCCCGGGGTGAGGGCGGGATAAGCGACCGACATAATGTCGGTCGTGGCGACAGCAACGACAGTAGATACAGGGCACGCGCACCCGCCGGTCAATCGACCGAACCTCACCAGCGTCGGAACCATCATCTGGCTGAGTTCCGAGCTGATGTTCTTCGCGGCCCTCTTCGCGATGTACTTCACCCTGCGATCGGTGACAGGTCCTGATCACTGGAAGGAAATGGCCTCGGCCCTCAACTTCCCGTTCTCGGCGACGAACACCACCATCCTGGTGCTCTCCTCTCTCACGTGTCAGCTCGGCGTGTTCGCCGCTGAGCGTGGCGACGTGAAGAAGCTCCGGATGTGGTTCATCGTCACCTTCATCATGGGTGCGGTCTTCATCGGCGGTCAGGTCTTCGAGTACACCGAGCTGGTCAAGAAGGACGGGCTCTCGCTCTCCTCCGACCCGTACGGCTCGGTCTTCTACCTGACCACCGGCTTCCACGGACTGCATGTGACAGGCGGCCTGATCGCCTTCCTGCTGGTCCTCGGGCGCACCTACGCGGCCAGGAAGTTCACCCATGAACAGGCGACCGCAGCCATCGTCGTGTCCTACTACTGGCACTTCGTCGATGTGGTCTGGATCGGCCTCTTCGCCACGATCTACATGATCAAGTAATCGGCGGGGTCGCTCACGCGACGTACCGACACATTCCTGAAGCATCGACGCAGAAGATCCTGACACCGGGGTAATCCGTGAAAAAGCTCTCCGCACGACGACGCCATCCGCTGGCGGCGGTCGTCGTCCTACTCCTCGCGCTGGCGGCCACCGGGGGGCTGTACGCCGCGTTCGCGCCGGCGGACAAGGCGCAAGCCGATGACACCGCCCAGTCCCTCGCCATCGACGAGGGCAAGAAGCTCTACGCCGTGGGCTGCTCCAGCTGCCACGGAACCGGCGGTCAGGGCGGCTCCGACGGTCCGAGCCTGGTGGGCGTGGGCGCCGCGGCGGTCGACTTCCAGGTCGGCACCGGGCGCATGCCGCTCCAGCAGCAGGGCGCCCAGGCGCCCAAGAAGAAGGTCATTTACAACCAGGCCCAGATCGACCAGCTGGCGGCGTACATCTCGTCGCTCGGCGCCGGTCCCTCGGTCCCGACCGAGAAGCAGTACAGCCCGGACGGGGCGGACATCGCCAAGGGTGGCGAGCTGTTCCGCACCAACTGTGCCCAGTGCCACAACTTCACCGGTGAAGGTGGTGCGTTGACGCACGGCAAGTTCGCGCCGTCGCTCGAAGGTGTCTCCCCGAAGCACATCTACGAGGCCATGCAGACGGGCCCGCAGAACATGCCGTCCTTCCCCGACACGACCATGCCGGAGAAGGAGAAGAAGGACATCATCGCGTACCTCGACGCGGTCAACGGCGAGAAGACCCAGAGCCCCGGCGGTCTCAAGCTGGGCGGTCTCGGTCCGGTCAGTGAAGGCCTCTTCGGCTGGATCTTCGGTCTCGGCTCGCTGATCGCGGTCGCCGTGTGGGTCGCCGCTCGGACCGCAAAGGCCAAGAAGTCATGAGTAGCCAAGAGATTCCAGAAGAGAACCTGCCCAGCAAGCAGGTGACCGAGCCCGAGCACGGCTCGGTGGCCGTCGCGGACGAGCACCCGTTCGCCGACCCGGGGCTCCCGCCCCACCAGCACCGCATCCAGGACATCGACGAGCAGGCCGCGAAGCGCTCCGAGCGTGCGATCGCGTTCATGTTCACGCTGTCCATGCTGGCGACCGTCGGCTTCATCGCCTCGTTCGTGACCATCCCGGCGGACAAGAACATCTTCGTCTGGCCGATCGGGCACATCAGCGGTCTCAACTTCGCCCTGGGTCTGACCCTCGGCGTCGCCCTCTTCTGCATCGGCGCGGGCGCGGTCCACTGGGCCCGCACCCTGATGTCCGATGTGGAGGTCGCCGACGACCGTCACCCGATCGAGGCCGAGCCCGAGGTCAGGGCCAAGGTCATGGCCGACTTCAAGGCCGGTGCCGAGGAGTCGCAGTTCGGCCGGCGCAAGCTGATCCGCAACACGATGTTCGGCGCGCTCGCCCTGGTCCCGCTCTCCGGTGTCGTCCTCCTGCGCGACCTCGGTCCGCTGCCCGAGGACAAGCTCCGGCACACCAAGTGGGCCAAGGGCAAGAAGCTCGTCAACATGAACACGCACGAGCCGCTGCGCCCCTCGGACGTGCAGGTCGGTTCGCTGACGTTCGCCATGCCCGAGGGCATGTCGGAGCACGACCACGACTTCCAGACCCAGATCGCCAAGGCCGCCCTGATGATCGTCCGGATTCAGCCGGAGAACATCAAGGACAAGCGCGAGCTCGAGTGGTCGCACGAAGGCGTCGTGGCGTACTCCAAGATCTGCACCCACGTGGGCTGCCCGATCTCCCTGTACGAGCAGCAGACGCACCACGTCCTGTGCCCGTGCCACCAGTCCACCTTCGACCTCTCCGACGGTGCCCGAGTCATCTTCGGCCCGGCCGGTCACGCCCTGCCGCAGCTGCGCATCGGTGTGAACGAGGAGGGCTACCTCGAAGCGCTCGGCGACTTCGAAGAGCCCGTCGGTCCTGCCTTCTGGGAGCGCGGATGAGTACCACACCCCCGAACAACTCGAACAAGAAGGCACCCGCCGGCGAGCGGGTGGCCGACTGGGCCGACGGCCGTCTTGGGATCTACTCCCTGGCCAAGGCCAACATGCGCAAGATCTTCCCGGACCACTGGTCCTTCATGCTCGGTGAGATCTGCCTGTACAGCTTCATCATCATCATCCTCACGGGTGTGTATCTGACGCTGTTCTTCCACCCGTCGATGAACGAGGTGGAGTACCACGGCAGCTACGTCCCGCTGCAGGGACAGCTGATGTCCGAGGCGTTCAACTCGACCATGCACATCTCCTTCGATGTGCGCGGTGGTCTGCTGATCCGGCAGATCCACCACTGGGCGGCGCTGATCTTCATCGCGGCGATGTTCGTGCACATGATGCGCGTCTTCTTCACGGGCGCCTTCCGCAAGCCGCGCGAGGTCAACTGGCTCTTCGGCTTCCTGCTGCTCGTCCTCGGCATGTTCACCGGCTTCACCGGTTACTCGCTCCCGGACGACCTGCTCTCCGGCACCGGTGTCCGCTTCATGCAGGGCGCGATCCTGTCCGTCCCGATCGTCGGCACGTATCTGTCGATGTTCCTGTTCGGCGGGGAGTTTCCCGGCGGCGACTTCGTGGCCAGGTTCTACTCGATCCACATCCTGCTGCTGCCGGGCATCATGCTGGGCCTGGTGGTGGCGCACCTGATCCTGGTCTTCTACCACAAGCACACGCAGTACGCGGGTCCCGGCAAGACCAACAAGAACGTCGTCGGCATGCCGCTGCTGCCCGTGTACATGGCCAAGGCCGGAGGCTTCTTCTTCCTGGTCTTCGGTGTCATCGCGGCCATCTCGGCGATCGCCTCGATCAACCCGATCTGGGCTCTTGGCCCCTACCGTCCGGACCAGGTGTCCACCGGCGCCCAGCCCGACTGGTACATGGGCTTCTCCGAAGGCCTGATCCGTGTCATGCCGGGCTGGGAGATCAACCTGTGGGGCCACACGCTCGTCCTGGGCGTGTTCATCCCGCTGATGATCATCTTCCCGCTGGTCCTGGTCGTGATCGCGGTCTACCCGTTCATCGAGTCCTGGGTCACCGGCGACAAGCGCGAGCACCACATCCTGGACCGCCCGCGCAACGCCCCGACCCGGACCGCGTTCGGCGTCGCCTGGATCACCTGGTACATGGTCATGCTGATCGGTGGCGGCAACGACCTCGTGGCCACGCACTTCCACCTGTCGCTGAACGCGATCACCTGGTTCGTCCGGATCGCCTTCTTCGTCGCACCGGTCATCGCCTTCATCGTCACCAAGCGGATCTGCCTCGGTCTGCAGCGGCGCGACAAGGACAAGGTGCTGCACGGCCGCGAGTCGGGCATCATCAAGCGCCTGCCGCACGGTGAGTTCATCGAGATCCACGAGCCGCTCGACCAGGGGCAGCTGCACACGCTCACCGCGCACGAGCAGTACGCGCCGGTCGAGATCGGCCCGACGGTCGACGAGAACGGTGTCGAGCGCAAGGTGTCCGGTTCGCAGAAGCTCCGGGCCAAGCTCTCCAAGGGCTACTACGGCGAGGACAGCCAGATCCCCAAGCCCACCGCCGAGGAGTACAAGGAGATCACCAGCGGCCACGGCCACCACTGATCACCGTCGCCACGGCAAGAGCCCCGTCCAGTGCATGGACGGGGCTCTTTGCCGTCCCGGAGGCTGGATAGGGTGGTCCCACCCCGACGTGTCGGGGTCTCCTTCCCACAGACGAAGACCAGGAGCGGCTATGAGCGCTGTGACCCCCGCAGGAGGCACTACCGCGGCGGGCCGTTCCTGGCCCGACGTACTGAACGGCCTGCTCGACGGGCACGACCAGAGCGCCGACGACACGGCCTGGGCGATGGACCGCATCATGCGCGGCGAGGCCACCGACGCGCAGATCGCGGGGTTCGCGGTCGCGCTGCGGGCCAAGGGGGAGACCGTCGAGGAGATCTCCGGTCTGGTGCGCGCCATGTACGCGCACGCACGCGTCATCGACGTGCCGGGGCCGAGCGTCGACATCGTCGGCACGGGCGGCGACGGCGCCAAGACCGTCAACATCTCGACCATGTCCGCGATCGTCGTCGCGGGCACGGGCGCGAAGGTCGTCAAGCACGGCAACCGCGCCGCCTCCAGCGCGTCCGGTGCCTCCGACGTACTGGAGAAGCTGGGCGTCAACCTGGACCTCACGCCCCAGCGCGTGGCCGAGGTGGCCGAGGAGGCCGGGATCACCTTCTGCTTCGCGGTGAAGTTCCACCCGGCGCTGCGCCATGTGGCGCCCGCCCGCAAGGAGCTGGGGATCCGTACGACCTTCAACTTCCTCGGTCCGCTCACCAACCCCGCCAAGGTGCGGGCCCAGGCCACCGGTGTGGCCGACGCCCGCATGGCGCCGATCGTCGCCGGAGTGCTCGCCGAGCGCGGCTCGTCGGCCCTGGTCTTCCGGGGCGACGACGGGCTCGACGAGCTCACGACCACGGCCACCTCGCGGGTGTGGGTCGTGCGGGACGGGGCGGTGCGCGAGGAGTCCTTCGACCCCCGTGACGTCGGGATCGGCCTCGTGCCCGTCGAGGCGCTGCGGGGCGCCGACGCCTCGTACAACGCGGAGGTCGCCCTGCGGCTGCTCGACGGCGAGAGCGGGCCGGTGCGGGACGCGGTGCTGCTGAACGCGGCGGCGGCGCTGGTCGCCCTCGCGCCGACCGACGAGCCGCTGGTGGAGCAGATCCGCGTCGGCATGGCGAAGGCGGCTCGGGCCATCGACTCCGGGGCCGCGAAGAAGTCCCTGGAGCGGTGGGTGACGGCCAGCAGCCGCTGATCACCGGGCCTGAGGCCGACACATGTGACG
Source organism: Streptomyces sp. NPDC003379 (assembly GCF_053589195.1). Classification (NCBI taxonomy): domain Bacteria; kingdom Bacillati; phylum Actinomycetota; class Actinomycetes; order Kitasatosporales; family Streptomycetaceae; genus Streptomyces; species Streptomyces sp. NPDC003379. The sequence continues at coordinate 35,217 of NZ_JBSFRK010000055.1, forward strand.
CGAGGCGCGGTCCGGATCCTGGACCGCGCCTTGCGCGTCGAAGATCTTGTGGCAAGATGCAGGACAGGTCATGAGTGACAGCGACTACGGCCCCGGCCCGCTGTCCGGCAACCCTCCGTCCGTGGCGGGGTGCCCCGGGTGAAGACCAGGTCGTACGCAGCAAGGCGTATGGCAAGCGCGGACCCCTGGACATCGGTGAATGTCACAGCCCTGGGGTCCTGGTCCTCAAGGGAGCAGTCTCGTGAGCAAGCGAATGCGATAGGGCCTGTCGGCCCCGTTTTTCACACCCTCCGCCCGGCGAAGAGCGCCGTGCGTCGAGGCAACACCCGTACGCCGGACAGCCGTCGCGCTGCCGCACGGGATCTTTCGCAGCCGTTCCGCCTTGCCCGCAGGGAGATACCGCCATGTCTGTTTCCGCCGTCGCCGCCGACTCCTCCGTCTGTGCCCCGCTGGCCGTGCTCGGCCGGGACGTCACCGTGCCGCTGGTCACCGGCGGTGAGGTGACGTACGCCGCGCTCGACTACGCGGCGAGCGCGCCCGCGCTGCAGCGGGTGTGGGACGACGTGGCCGCGTACGCGCCGTACTACGGCAGCGTGCACCGCGGCGCCGGATACCTCTCGCAGCTCTCCACCGACCTGTTCGAGAACTCCCGTACGGCCGTCGCCGAGTTCCTCGACTGCCGCGCGGACGACCAGGTCGTCTTCACCCGGTCCACCACCGACTCGCTGAACCTGCTCGCCGCCGCCCTGCCCGCGAACTGCCAGGTCTTCGTCTTCGAGACCGAGCACCACGCCTCGCTCCTGCCGTGGCGGGACGCCCAGGTGACGTACCTCGACGCGCCCCGCACCCCCGACGAGGCCGTGCAGACCCTGGAACGGGCGCTGGCCGACCGCCACCCCTACGGGCCCGCCCTGGTCTGCGTCACCGGCGCCTCCAACGTCACCGGCGAGCTGTGGCCGGTGCGGGAGCTGGCCGCCGCCGCGCACGCGCACGGCGCCCGGATCGTGCTCGACGCAGCGCAGCTCGCCCCCCATCACCCGGTGTCCGTAAGGGAGTTGGACGTCGACTGGGTCGCGTTCTCCGGGCACAAGCTGTACGCGCCCTTCGGCTCGGGCGTGCTCGCGGGCCGCTCCGACTGGCTGCGCGCCGCCGAGCCCTACCTCGCGGGCGGCGGGGCCTCGCGGAAGGTGGCGCGACGCCCCAAGGAAGCAGGCGGCGGCGTGGACGTGGAGTGGCACGACACCGCGGCCCGTCACGAGGCCGGGTCGCCGAACGTCATCGGCGTCTACTCCATCGCCTCCGCCTGCAAGGCCCTCACCGACGCGGGCTTCGACGAGCTGGTCGCCCGTGAGCGGCATCTGATCAAGACGGTGCGCGAGGGGCTCGCCGAGGTGCCCGCCGTGCGGGTGCTCTCGCTCTTCGGTGACGACGCGCCGCGCGTGGGCGTCATCTCCTTCGTCGTGGACGGCTGGAACAGCTCGCACTTCGCCGCCGCGCTCTCCGCCGAGTACGGGATCGGCGTACGGGACGGCCTGTTCTGCGCCCACCCGCTGGTGCGCACCCTCCTCGGCGGCGAGGCCGACGAGCCCGGCGAGTGCGGCGCCCCCGAGGCGGCGCCCGGCGAGAAGTCGCTGAACGCGATCCGCGTGAGCTTCGGCGCGGGCACCCCGGACGAGCACGTCGAGCGTTTCGTACGCGCCGTCAAGGAGCTGGTGGCGGACGGCGCTCGGTGGAGCTACCGCACCGAGGACGGCCGCTGCGTGCCGGACACCAGCGCCGCCGCCTGACCCACGGGCAGCCGGCCTCCGGACAGCTGCGTCCCGAGCCGGATCATCCGCAGGGCCCGCTCGGTCGCGTCGGTGAGGAACTCGCCGCCCCGGCCGAGCGCCTCGGTCAGCGACACCGGGGCGGGCAGGATCGCGCTGTAGGCGTCCACGCCCAGCGCGCGGACGGTGTGCGCGCCGTCCCCGATGGTGCCGGCGAGCACCAGGACCGGGCGGCCGAACCGCTTGGCGCGGCGGGCCACCTCGGCGGGGATCTTGCCGTACGAAGTCTGGTGGTCCAGGGCGCCCTCGGCGGTGACGACCAGGTCGGCGCGGGCAAGGCGGGCGTCCAGGTCGAGTCGGCCGAGCAGTACGTCGAAGCGGGGCAGCAGCAGGGCGCCGAGCGCGGCGAGACCGGCGCCGAGGCCGCCCGACGCGCCGGTGCCGGGGCCGCCGAAGAGGTCCGCATCGACGCGCAGGTCGCGTGTGAGGACGTACGCCCAGTGCTCCAGGGCCGCCGCGAGCTCCTCGACCTGCCGGGGTGTGGCGCCCTTCTGGGGGCCGAAGACGCGGGCCACGCCGCGCTCGCCGCACAGGACGTTGAACGGGTTGCAGGCCACGTGGATCTCGGTCTCCGCGAGGCGGGGGTCGAGGCCGCTCGCGTCGATGCGGCTCAGCCGCGTCAACTCGCGGCCGCCACGCGGCAGTTCCCAGCCGTCCGCGTCCAGGAGGCGGGCGCCGAGCGCCTGTAGGGCGCCCGCGCCGCCGTCGGAGGTGCCGGAGTCGCCGCAACCGACCAGGATGCGGCGGGCGCCCGTGTCGAGGGCGGCGCGGATCAGCTGGCCGACGCCGTATGTCGTGGTGGCGCCCGGGTCGCGCAGATCGCGGGGGACCAGGGACAGCCCGGCCACGGCCGCCATCTCGACGACCGCCGTGCCGTCGGGCAGCAGCGCGAAGTGCGTGCCGATCGGCTGGCCGACGGGGCCGGTGGCGGGCAGCGCGACGAGGCGGCCGCCGTCCGCCGCGGCCAGCGCGCGGGCCGTGCCCTCGCCGCCGTCCACCAGCGGGATCAGGTCGGTCTCGGCGTGCGGGACGACACGGCGTACCCCCGCGGCGATGGCCTCGGCGGCGGCGGACGCGGACAGGGACTCCTTGAAGCCGCCGGGGGCGATGGCGAAACGGGTCAGCATGAGGGTCTCCTCGGTGGTTCAGCGAAGGGGGACGCCGAGCAGCGGCCACAGCGTGACGGCGCACAGCAGGACGAGCGCGGCGGTCAGCGGTGCGAGGACCGCGGAGAGGCGCAGCAGGTCACGAGGGGTGTAGGTGGGGGTGCCTGGGATGTCGGCGAAGAGCGTGACCGGCTTCGCGGAGGCGGGCAGCGTGTGGCAGAAGCCGGCGGCCGCCGTGGAGGCGAGGGCGGCGGCCACCGGGTTGACGCCCGCGCCGGCGGCCGCCGCGACGACCAGCGGGACGAGGACCGAGGAGCGCGCCGAGCGGGACTGCAGGACCAGATGCGCGGCCGTGCTGACCAGGACGACGACGGTGAGGAACAGCCACGGCGGCAGATCCAGCGGCAACCCGCCGACCAGCCACTTCGCCGCCCCGGAGTCGGTGAGCGCGACGCCCATCGCCATCGTGGCCGCCATGAACAGGAGCAGCGACCAGGGCACGGTCCGCAGGGCGTCCTTGAGCCGTACGGTGCCGAGAGCGGGGGAGGAGGCCACGACCGCGCCGATCAACGCGACGACGGCGGGCGGCACTTGGTGCAGCGGCTCACTGCACCACAGGGCCACGACCGTGGCGAGCAGCAGGGCGCAGCGCGTCTCGGCGGGCTCCCAGGGGCCGGTCACCGGCCGCTCGCTGTGTTCCTGGAGCTGGTCGAGGGTGATGTGGACCGGGCCCTCGCGGTCCGCGCGCCGCGTCGTCGTCAACAGGACGACTTCCGCCGCCAGATGGGAGGAGGCTATGGCGAGCGGGAACCCGAGCAGCAGCCACTGAGTGAACCCGATCCGCTCACCGGTCGCCTCCCACAGCACCGACACGGTGATCAGATGCGCGCCCGCGCCGATCAGGGTCGCGACCGCGGAGAGCAGGATGACGGTGGGGAAGAGCAGCGCGAGCATCACCACGAGCCGTACGCGTTCGGCGAGGACCTTGGCGAGCGCGAGGAAGACGGGCAGGGCGAGCGCGGCCCGCCCCGAGGTGGCGGGCACCGCGAAGGCCGTCACCACCAGGGCGGCGGTCGTCAGATGCGTCAGCTGCCGTACGCTGCGCGCCCCGGTGACGAGGAAGGCCGCGGCCCGCCCCGAGAGTCCGCTGCGCGCCACAGCAGCGGCGAGCACGAAGGCGCAGATCAGCAGCCACACCGTCTCGTCGCCGAGGGTGCCGAAGAGTGTGTCGCTGCTGATCACACCGGTCACGGTGAGGGCGAGGCCCGCGCCCAGCGCGATGTAGGTGTCGTCGATCGGCGTGCCGATCCAGGCGCAGGTCGCCAGCGCGAAGACGCCCAGCGTGAGGCGGGCGTCGCCGCTCAGGCCGGGGAAGTTGCCGGGGACCAGGAGCAGCGCGCAGAGGCTGAGCGCTGCGCAGAGAGTCACGGCTCGGCGCGGGTGCGAGGTCACGCTGTTCAGCGTGGTGCGCCGCGGTGAGCCCTCGATGAGCCGTTCATGAAAGAAAGTTCACCGGCCGTCGGACCGGACTCGCGCCCGGGCGGTCAGGCCGGGAGGCGGTACCCCATGCCGCGTACCGTCTCCACCCGCTGCGAGCCCAGCTTCTTGCGCAGCGCGCGGACGTACACGTCCACGATGTTGGAGCCGGGGTCGAAGTCGTAGCCCCACACGTGGGAGAGGATCTGCTCGCGCGAGAGCACCTGCCCGGGATGGCGCAGGAACAGCTCCAGGAGTACGAACTCACGCGCCGTCAGATCCACCGTCCGCCGGTCCGCACGCGCCCTGCGCGTGCGCAGGTCCAGGGACAGCTCGCCGCTGCGCAGCACCGTCACCTCGGGCGCCCGCGCCGCCGTACGCAGCCGCAGCCGCACCCGCGCGAGCAGCTCCTCGAAGCGGAAGGGCTTGGTCATCCAGTCGTCGGCGCCGCCCTCCAGGCCCGCCACCGTGTCCCGCACCGAGTCGCTCGCGGTCAGCACGATGACGGGCGTGGTGACCCGGGCCTCGCGCAGCTGCCGCAGCACCGTGAAGCCGTCCATGCCGGGCAGCCCGATGTCCAGGACGATCAGGTCGAAGCCACCGGTCAGGCCGTAGTCGTGGGCGGACTCGCCGTCGCCGACCACGGTGGTCGTGAAGCCGTTGGCGCGCAGGCCCTTCTCGACGAAGGAGGCGATGCGCTCCTCGTCCTCGACGATCAGAATGCGGTTCATGGGTGGGCCGCCCCTTCCGGCCGGGCCTGCACGAGTACGAAGGTGGCGCCGCCGCCGACCGTGGGGCGCAGTTCGACGCGCCCGCCGTGGCTCTCGGCGATGGCCTTGACGATGGCGAGGCCGAGCCCCGCCCCGGTGGCGCGCGCGCCGCGCCGCGCGGTGCCGCGGCGGAACCGCTCGAAGATCACCCCGGCGTCCTGCGGCTGTACGCCGGGCCCGCTGTCGGCGACGTACAGCTCGATCTGCCGCCCGTGCAGCCGCGACCCTATGCTGACGCGCTGCCCGGGAACGGTGTGCTGGACGGCGTTCTGGGCCAGCTGCACCATCGCCTGGGTGATGCGCTGGGCGTCCAGGTCGGCCTCCGCGTCGGCGACTTCGGCGAGGTGCCAGTCGCGCTCGCCGAGCGCCCGTGCCTTGACGAAGACGTCCGCGGTCAGCTCGGCGAGCTGCACCGGCCCGGGGGTGACGAAGTCGGGCCGCTCGGCCTTGGCGAGCAGCAGCAGGTCCTCGACTATGCGGCTCATCCGGTCCAGCTCCTCGGTGACGATGCGGACGGTCTCCTCGCGCTCCGCCGGGTCATCGCCCATCAGCTCCAGGTGGCCGCGGATGATGGTGATGGGCGTGCGCAGTTCGTGCCCGGCGTCGTCGACGAACTCGCGCTGCGCCGCGAAGGCCCGCTCCAGGCGGTCCAGCATGCCGTTGAAGGTCTCGGCGAGGGCCGCGATGTCGTCCCGCCCCTGCACGGGGATGCGCTGCGTCAGGTCCTGCTCGGTGAGGTGCGCGGCGGTCGTCCGCACCAGCCGCACGGGCTTGAGGATGCGGCCCGCGACCGCCCAGCCGATGCCGGTGGTCATCAGGAGCGCGACCCCGGAGATGGCGAGCAGCATGGTGAACACGTCACTGGCCTTGGCCTGTTCGCCTGCCGGGTGGAAGGCGACGACGAAGGCCGCTTCCGCATGCGCGCCCCTCGCCTTGATCACCACCTTCGACCAGCGGACCTCGCCCTCGGGGCGGCGCAGCGTGCCGGTGGCGTCGGGGGAGTCGAAGACGGCCGTCAGCGAGGCGGGGTCCTCGGCGAGCGGGTGGTCGATGCGCGGCTCACGGGCCTGCTGCTTCTTGGCGGGCACCGTGCCGGCGCGGCCGATCAGGCCGAGGAGCTCCTCGTCGGGATCGGCGTACTGCCGTGACAGGAAGAGCCGCAGCAGCGGGTCGGCGTCGGTGAACTTCTCGCCCGTGTGCGGATCGACACCTTCGTGTACGAAGTTGGTGAACTCCCCGGTCTCCTGGGTCAGGAGGCGGTCGATCCGGTGGTCGACCTCCCGCAGCAGCACCGAGCGGGTGGTGGCCGCGACGGCGGTGAGCGCGGTGGCCATCACCACGAGCAGCCACAGCAGGATGCGGACGCGGGCGGAGATCCGGTGGCGCGGCGGTTCAACCGTCGTCACCGGCGCCGTCGTCGTCGCTGCCGTCCCCGCCTGCGCTGCCGTCGTCGTCACTGTCATCGCCCGAGGAACTCCCGTTGGCCGGCGGTGGGGGGACCTTCCCGTCGTTGACGGGGGGCGGGGTGCCCCTCTCGTCGCTGACGGGCGGCGGGGTGACCTTCTCGTCGCCGACCGGCGGCGGGTGGACCTTCTCGTCGCTGGGGGCGGTCCGGGGAGTGGTGGGCTTCGCGGACGGCGAGCGGCTCTCCAGCTCCACCTTCGGCGGGGCCTTGGGCGGCGCGGGGTCGTCGGTCAGGAGGTAGCTGGTCGTGGCGATGCCGAGCGGGATCGCCACGACGGCGGCCAGGGCGGCCATGCGGTGGGAGAAGACCATGAGAGGAGGGTGGACGGCGTACCGCTGCGTCAGGATGAGCCGCAGATGAGGAAATCCTCATGGAGCCCGGGTGACGCCCCTCGACCGACTACGAGTCGAGGCCGATCGCGAACGCCGCCTCCAGGTCGTGCTGCGAGTACGTACGGAACGCGACGTGCGTGTCCGTCGCCTCCACGCCGGGGATCTTGCTGATCCGCCCGGGGATGACGTCCGCGAGGTCGTCGTGGCGCGGCACCCGGACCATCGCGATCAGGTCGTACGTACCGGTCACGGAGAAGACCTCGCTGACCGAGTCGAGCGCGGCGATCGACTCGGCGATCTCCGGAATCCGGTCCACGCTGGTCTTGATGAGCACGATCGCGGTGATCACGGCTGGCTGTCTCCCTCGGTGGCCGGTGCTGTGCCTTTCACTCTAGCCCTCCCGTCTCCGGCCCCCGCCCCGGCGAGGACGCGCTCGGCGCCACCCTCCTCCGGCGCGCACACCACCCCCACGCGTACAGGAACCCGAGCGAGAAGCCCACCAGGTGCGCCAGATACGCCACTCCCGTCCCCTTGCCGCCCTGCCCCGCCGCCAGCCACTGCAGCGCCACCCAGAACGGCAGCACCACCCAGGCGGGAAAGCGCAGCGGCAGGAAGAAGAGGAACGGGAAGAGGCTGGTGACGCGCGCCTTCGGGAAGAGATAGAGGAAGGCGCCGAGGACGGCGGAGATCGCTCCCGAGGCGCCGACGAGCGTCTGGCCGGAGGCCGCGTGCGCCGCCGCGTAGGCGAGCAGGGCGAGGTAGCCGCAGCTGACGTAGAAGAGCGCGTACTGGAGGTGCCCCATGCGTTCCTCGACCATCGCCCCGAAGACGTACAGGAAGAGCAGGTTCCCGAGCAGATGTACCCAGCTGCCGTGTACGAACAGGGCGGTGAACGGGCCGAGCGCGGCGCGCGGGACGCCGCTGAACAGCTCGGCGGGCACCACGCCCCAGCGCTCGAAGTAGGCCTGCTGCGCGGCGAGCAGCCGGTCGCCGGTGCCGTAGGCGTGGTTGAGCCCGGAGACCGGGGAGACCACGAAGACCAGACAGCAGACGGCGATCAGTCCGTACGTCACCGGGGCGGACCGCCCCCTGAGCAGCCCGGCCGCCGGGGGACCCCATGCTTTGATCATGGACAGAGCATGACGTAACGGTCGCTACCCGCATAGACCGCCATGCCGCGACGGAGGCCGCCGCATGGCGCCCCTTACAGGCCTTAGGGTTACGGGCAATGCGCACCACGGAACAGCGCGGACGCACCACGGCCACCGAGGAAAGCGAACAGCCACGATGACGGTTCCCCTGCCGACCGCCACCACCCGGTGGCGTTGCACGCTGTGCGGCAATCTCACGCGTTTCGACGTGACCCGCACGTCGAAGGTCGTCGAGTATGTGCACCTCGACCTGGCCGGTGAGTCGAACGTCGAGGAACGCGAGGTGGTCAGTGAGACCATCGAGTCGGTGCGCTGCCGTTGGTGCAACGCCGTGGACCAGGTGGAACTCGTGGACAGGCCGGGCACCGACTCCTGAGGGAGCGGGGCCCGCACAGCTAGTGGGGTGACGGATGGTGGAGAGCGCAGGCGGGGAGCCGGACGACGGCACCGCTGAGGTGCTCGACCGTCCGCTGCCCGACGGGGTGCGCCGACGGGTCGTCCGGCTCGTCTCGGACGGCTTCGGCGGACTGACCCTGGCCGAACTGCCCGCACAGCTGCGGCAGTACGCCCGTTTCACCCCCACCCGGCGCGCGAAGTTCGCGGGCAACGCCATGGCGGCGGCGCTGGAGAGCGACACCCTCTTCCGCCAGCGCATCGGCGAACGCCTCAGAGAGGCGCAGGGCGAGCTCGCCGGCGCCCTGGACGCGGGCTCCCCGCCCCCGGCGGCCGACCCCCTGGACGTGGCCGCCGCGGCCTATGTGCTGCGCCCCGCCGGCTGGGTGAAGCTGGTGACCGCCGCCGGCGAGGAGGCCCAGCGGGCCGACGCCGAGCGCGTCGACGAGGAGACGCGGGCGGAGCTGGAGCGGCTGCGCGAGGAGCTCGCCGCGGCCCGGGACCAGACCAGGGCGGAGACCGAGCGGCTGCGCGCGGAGCTGGAAGCGGCGCGCAGGGAAGCCGAATCGATGCATCGCAAACTGCGCGGCGCGCTCAGCGACGTCAAGCGCGGCGAGGCGGCGCTGCGCAAGGCCACCGCCGAGACCGAGGCGATCCGCGCCGAGGGCCAGGCCCAGGTGTCCGCCGCCGAGAGCGAGACGCGGCGGCTCAAGGCGCGGCTCGGCGAGAGCGAGGCCGCCCTGGAGGCCAGCCGCAGGGCGGCGCGCGAGGGGCGCAGCGTCGAGGACATGCGGGTGCGGCTGCTGCTCGACACGGTCCTGGAGGCGGCCCAGGGGCTGCGGCGCGAACTGGCCCTGCCGCCCGTCTCCGTACGGCCCGCCGAGACCGTGGACGCCGTCGAGCCCGGCCGGATGTCCCCCAAGGACATCGCCGCCCGCGCGCTCTCCGAGAACGACCCGGCGATCCTGGACCAGCTGCTCGCCCTGCCCCAGGCGCACCTGGTCGTCGACGGCTACAACGTCACCAAGACCGGCTATCCGACCATGCCGCTGGAGAAGCAGCGGCTGCGTCTGCTCGGCTCGCTCTCGCAGCTCGCCCTCCAGTCGGGCGCCGAGGTCACCTGCGTCTTCGATGGCGCGGAACTGGCCGCTCCGGTGCTGCTCGCGCCGCCGCGCGGGGTGCGGGTGCTCTTTTCCAAGCCGGGTGTGACCGCCGATGAGCTGATCCGTCAGCTGGTGCGCGCGGAGCCGCCGGGCAGGCCTGTGGTCGTCGTCTCGACCGACCGTGAAGTGGCCGACGGGATCGCGAAGGCGGGGGCGCGGCCGGTGGCTTCGGTGGTGCTCTTGAAGAGGCTTTCGCGGGGCTAAGGGGCATCACATAACTCCTGGGCCCTATGCCCGAATTGGGCGCCTCTCGCATACGACGTAGCGTCAGAAGATCATCACTGGCTGTGCGTTATCGGTAAAGATTGCGCTTGGCGACCGGTTTTTTGCCGACGGGATTTGAACTGATCACAAGAAGGTCACTAGGGTCTCGCCTCGAACCCCCGCTCGGTTGATCACCCATCCGGGGTGGCGGCGGTGGTACCCGCCCGCCGCGTCCCGGTAGGCGGCCGGAGGAAGAAGGAGCCGCCCGCGTGGCGTCCCACCGTCGACCCAAGCAGCCGAGCCGCACCCGCGTGACCGTGCTCACCGCGACCGCCGCCGCTGCCGTCGCCCTCACCTCGCAGGGCGCTGCCCAGGCCGCGCCGAAGCCGGGCAAGGACGAGGTCAAGTCCAAGGTCGACAAGCTCTACGAAGACGCGGAACGGGCCACCGACAAGTACAACGGGGCCAAGGAGAAGCAGAAGAAGCTGGAGAAGCAGATCGACGCTCTCCAGGACAAGGTCGCCAAGGGCCAGGGGGAGCTCAACGACCTGCGCGACGGCATCGGTTCCATGGCCAGCGCCCAGTACCGCTCCGGTGGCATAGACCCCTCCCTCCAGCTCTTCCTCTCCGCCGACCCGGACGACTACCTCGACAAGGCGTCCACCCTGGACCAGTTGAGCAGCCAGCAGGTCGACGAGCTCAAGAAGATCCAGAAGAAGCAGCGGGACCTCGCGCAGCAGCGCAAGGAGGCCGCGGGCAAGCTCGACGACCTCGCGGACACCCGTACGGAGCTCGGCAAGAAGAAGCGGGAAGTCCAGGGCAAGCTCGGCGAGGCGCAGAGGCTCCTCAACACGCTGACCGCCGAGGAGAAGGCGGACATGGCCGCCAAGGAGAAGAAGCGTGCGAGCCGCGCCGCCGGCAAGCGCGCGGACCTCGGCAAGGAGACCCCCGCGTCGGGCCGCGGCGCCGCCGCCCTGAACGCCGCCGCCACCCAGCTCGGCAAGCCGTACGTCTCCGGAGGCACCGGTCCCAACTCCTTCGACTGCTCCGGGCTGACCCAGTGGGCGTACTCCCAGGCCGGAGTCTCCCTCACGCGGACCACGTACACGCAGCAGAACGACGGTACGAAGATAGGCCGCGGCGAACTGAAGCCCGGCGACCTCGTGTTCTTCAACAACCTCGCGCACGTCGGCCTCTACGCCGGCAACGGCCAGGTGCTGCACGCCCCGAAGCCGGGCGCCGTGGTGCGCTACGAGTCCATGGAGTACCTGGGCGACTTCCAGTTCGGCGTCCGCGTCTGACCCCGACGCGCCGCCCCGCCTGACGTCAATGCCTCGCCGGCACCGCCCGAACGGGCGAATTCCGGCAACCGCCGCTGACCCCACGCCCCGTTCATGACCTGCGTCTGAACGGGGCTTCGGGCTGTCCGCACCCATCCGGCCGTTGGCCGTCGCGTAGCCACACGGTTACTGTCGGCGCGCATTCCCCCGGACCAGCCGGGGGACCGTCAGCGGAAGGGAGAGCGGCTTCCCGTGGGATCCCATCGCCGTCCCGCACAGCCCGGCCTCGACCGGGGCACGCGCGTCACCGTCCTCTCGGCGGCCGTGGCCACCGCCGCCGCGGCCCTCGGCGCCGCGCCTGCGGGCGCCGCACCGCAGGACAAGCCGTCCGGCACCCGGGCCGAGGTGGACCGGCTGTACGAAGAGGCCGAGCACGCGACAGAGGCGTACAACAAGGCCGACGAGCGCACGGACAAGCTGCGCGGGCAGGTCGAGCGGGCCAGGGACAGCGTCGCGCGCGGCCAGGAGCGGATCAACCAGATGCGCGGCGCGCTCGGCGCGCTCGCCGAGGCGCAGTACCGCGAGGGCGGCATCGACCCCTCGCTCCAGCTGCTGCTCTCCTCCGACCCCGGCGGCTACCTCGACCGGGCCACGGCCCTGAACCGCGTCAGCGCCCGGCACGCGGGACAGCTCGCCGATCTCCAGAAGGCCCAGCGCGGCCTCGCACAGCAGCGCGCCGAGGCCGGGCGCAGACTCGCCGAGCTGGAGAAGAGCCGCACCACCGTCGCCCGCCACAAGCGCGCCGTCGAGCACAAGCTCGCCAAGGCCAGGCGGCTGCTCAACTCGCTGCCGAGCGAGGAGCGCGACGCGTACGACAAGTCCTCGCGCTCCGGCGGGCACGCGGAGCCGCCGCCGGACCTCGAAGGCGCCGCCCCGTCCTCCTCGCGGGCCGCCGCCGCCATCGCCGCCGCCCGCTCGGCGGTCGGCCGCCCCTACGTGTGGGGCGCCAACGGCCCCTCCGGCTTCGACTGTTCGGGCCTCATGCAGTGGTCGTACGCCCAGGCCGGGGTCGGCCTGCCGCGCACCTCGCAGGCCCAGCGGCACGCGGGGCGCCAGGTGCCCCTGGCCCAGGCACAGCCCGGCGACCTGGTGGCCTACCGCGACGACGCCAGCCACATCGGGATGTACATGGGCAACGGCCAGGTGGTGCACGCCCCCTACCCCGGGGCGCCGGTCCGCTACGACCCCGTCGGCATGATGCCGGTCTCGTCCGTGACGCGGATCTGACCGGCGGCCTGCCGCCCCCGCCCCGTACGATCGGGAGGTGGCTGGGCACAGGCGTGGGTCGTGGGCGGTGGCGCTGTGCCTCGCGCTCTGCCTCGCCGTACTCACCGGATGCGGCGCCGACCCGGTCCCGGACACCGCCGCGGGCGACGTCCGCAGGCTCCTGGAGCGCAGGGCGCACGCGGTCCTCGACGGCGACGAGAAGGCGTACGAGCGAACCGAGAGGCCCGAGAGGTCCGAGCGGGCGGCAGCGGACGCGGGCGGCCCGTCGGACCTCTTCGCGAACGTCCGCGCCGTCCCGCTGGAGTCCTGGGAGTACCACCTGAACGGCCTGGAGCGCTCCGGCTCCCGGGCCACGGCCGGCGTCGAACTCCGCTACCGCGTCAAGGGCCACGACCGCGCCCCGCTCACCGCCGCGCGCACGCTCTCCCTGGAGCGGCACGGCGGGCGGTGGTACGTCACCTCAGAGCGGCCCGCGAAGAAGGCGAGCCAGCAGCTGTGGGACCAGGGGCGGGTGCGGGCCGAGCGGGGCGAGCGCAGCCTCGTCCTCGGCGTCGGACAGAGCGCGGAGGAGCTGCGCGCCTACCGCGAGCTCGCCGACCGGGCGGTGCCCGCGGTGCGGGACGCCTGGCCGGGGAAGTGGCCGGAGAAGGCCGTCGTCATCGTGCCCCGCTCCCTGAAGGGCATGGCGGGCCTCCTCGGGGCGCCCGCCTCCGGGTACCGGGGGATAGCGGCGGTCACCACCGGTGAGGCGGGCGGCTCGGGGCGGGCCCCGGCGGACCGGATCATCATCAACCCCGAGGCGTACGGCGTCCTCGGGGACTTCGGCAAGCAGGTCGTCCTCACCCATGAGACGGCCCATGTGGCGACCCGCACACAGACCTCCGGAGCCACCCCGCTGTGGCTCTCCGAGGGCTTCGCGGACTGGGTCGGCTACCGCGGCACGGGCCGCACCGCGGCGCAGGCCGCGCCCGAGCTGCGGCGGGCGGCGCAGGTCGGGCGGCCGCCCGGCGCGCTCCCCGAGGACGAGGACTTCGGCTTCGGCGAGGACGCGGCGCGGCTCGCCGAGTCGTACGAGAGCGCCTGGCTGGCCTGCCGGATGATCGCGGACCGGTGGGGCGAGCGGAAGCTGACGGACTTCTACCGTGCCGTGGGCGACCACGAGAAGCGGGCGGGCGCGGTCGAGGACGCGCTGCGGGACGTCCTGGACACGACGCCGGAGGAGTTCACGGCGCGCTGGCGTACGTATCTGCGCTCGGAGCTCGGCTGACCTGCCCCGGCACCGGCCGGGCGGCCCGGCCGCGCGGCTCGGACACCGTCTGCCGCCACAGGCTCCGGCAGGCCAGCAGCGCCGCCGCGACCAGCAGGCCGTTGCGTACGAGCAGCAGGGCCACGCCCAGCGGATCGCTGGCCACCACGTGCGAGAACCAGACCGGGAACTCCAGGAACGTCACGAACGTGGCCGCGAGGACCAGACGGGCCGGGAGCTCCATGCGGCTCGCGCGGAACGCCAGACAGACGGCGGCGGCGCCGACCAGCCACAGCATGTACTGCGGGCTGATCACCCGGCTCGTCGCGGTGAAGAGCAGCACGGCCACGAAGGCCGCGTCCGCGAGCGTGCTCGCCGAGCGGGCACGGGCGCGCAGCCGCCACGCCAGGAGCCAGCAGCAGGCCGCCGCCGACAGGAGCTGCGCCGCCGCGCTCACCAGCGGGACGCAGGGGCCGAGGAACTCCACCGAGCCGTAGTTCAGCCGGACCTCGCCCCGCCAGCCGAGGTGCCGCCCGACGTGGAAGACCAGCGCGCCGAGCGACTCCACCTCCGTGCCGCGGTCCCGCTGGAAGGTGAGGAACGCGAGCGCCCCCGGCATCGCCACCAGGAACGCCAGCGTGGCGCCGAGAGCCGTGCCCACCGCCGCCGCCCACGACCGGCGGGTCGCCCGCCCGCGCGGGGCGCCGACGAGCAGCAGCACCGGCCACACCTTGAGCAGCGCCCCGAACCCGGCGAGCGCCCCCATGGTGCGCGGATGCCGGGCCCCCGCGAGCAGCGCGGCGACCGCGACGGCCGTCACCGTCATGTCGTAGCGCGCGTACGCGGTCGGCCCCAGCAGAGGCACGCCCACGACCCACACCCACAGCCCCCGCACCGACTTGCCGGGCCGCCGCCCCGCGTACAGGAGCAGCCCGGAGACGGTGGCGTCGGCGAGGAGGGCGAGGACGAAGAAGGCCGGGGCGTAGCCGAGGAAGGGCAGGAGGGCGGGGGAGAGGACGGCGAGGGCGGCGGCGGGCGGGTACTGCCAGGTGACGTCGTCGAGCGGGAAGGTGCCGGTGCGCAGGATCTCGTACCAGCCCTGGTAGATGACGGAGACGTCGCTGGTGACGTCGGGGCCCGGGGCGGTGAGCACGTGGAAGACGCAGAGCAGGAGGAGTGTCCTGGTGAGGACCCAGACGGCGAGGAGGCGTGCGATGCCCGCCATGCGCACCGAGCCCACCATGTGCAACATGCGCGTCATGCGTGCTGTGTCTGCCATGCGCGCACCTCACCCCTTTTCGCACACTTCATTGTGATTCGGGGTGTCATGATGCCGGGCGGGGCCGGGCGAGGGCGAAGAGGCTGGGCCATTCGGTTGCTGTCGGCCGCCTTCGGTACTGTCGGGCGCGATGCACAAGACCCTGATCGTCACGAACGACTTCCCGCCCAGGCCCGGTGGCATCCAGGCGTTCCTGCACAACATGGCGTTGCGCCTGGACCCCGAGCAGCTCGTCGTCTACGCCTCCACCTGGAAGCGCGGCCGCGAGGGTGCCGAGGCGACGGCCGCCTTCGACGCCGAGCAGCCCTTCACGGTCGTACGCGACCCCACGACGATGCTGCTCCCCACCCCGCGCGTCACCCGCCGCGCGGTCTCGCTCCTGCGCGAACACGGCTGTACGTCGGTGTGGTTCGGGGCGGCCGCGCCGCTGGGGCTCATGGCGCCCGCGCTGCGCAAGGCGGGGGCGACGCGGCTCGTCGCCACCACGCACGGCCACGAGGCGGGCTGGGCCCAGCTGCCCGCGTCACGTCAACTCCTGCGCAGGATCGGCGAGTCGACGGACACGATCACCTATCTCGGCGAGTACACGCGCTCGCGCATCGCCGCCGCCCTGACGCCCGCCGCGGCGGGACGCATGGTCCAGCTGCCGCCGGGTGTGGACGAGAAGACGTTCCACCCCGGCTCGGGCGGCGACGCGGTGCGGGCGCGGCTCGGTCTGGCCGACCGGCCCGTGGTCGTCTGCGTCTCGCGGCTGGTGCCGCGCAAGGGGCAGGACACGTTGATCCTCGCCATGCCGGGGATTCTGGCTCGGGAGCCGGAGGCGGTGCTTCTCGTGGTCGGAGGCGGGCCCTACGAGAACGACTTGCGCAAGCTGGCCGCCGAGACCGGGGTCGCGGACTCCGTGCGGTTCACGGGGGCGGTGCCCTGGGAGGAACTGCCCGCGCACTACGGCGCCGGTGATGTCTTCGCCATGCCGTGCCGGACCAGGCGCGGGGGCCTTGACGTGGAGGGACTCGGCATCGTCTACCTGGAGGCGTCCGCGACCGGGCTTCCCGTCGTCGCGGGCGACTCCGGCGGGGCGCCGGACGCGGTGCTTGACGGGGAGACGGGGTGGGTCGTCCGGGGCGGCGCCCCCGAGGAGGCGGCGGAGCGGATCGCTGCGCTGCTGGCGGACGGGGAGCTGCGGGCCCGCATGGGGGAGCGGGGCCGCTCCTGGGTCGAGGAGAAGTGGCGCTGGGACCTGCTGGCGGAGCGGCTGAGGGAGCTTCTGTAGCGCCCAAGAGGCTGCCCGCCGGGGGCCGTCGTGCGACTGACGGCCGCCATGGGTTGCTCGCGCAGTTCCCCGCGCCCCTAAAAGCCGGGGGCCGAGGGCGATCTGGAGGTCGTCAAGGACGGCAAGCCGCAGTACCTGATCGATCCGCGCCCGCGCGTC